>NZ_WIVQ01000075.1:0-21418 GCF_009600545.1 Pseudomonas sp. FSL R10-1339
GGCCAACCGGCGCATGCTGGACAAGACCCTGGATCTGGAATGGCGCCGCGCACAACGTACAGGCGCGCCGCTGTCACTGATCATGATTGATATCGACCACTTCAAGCCCTTCAACGATGCTTATGGTCATCAGGCAGGGGATGAGGCCCTGCGCCAGGTCGCCCGGGTCATCAAGGCCAATGTGCGACGCCCCGCCGACCTGGTGGCCCGCTACGGCGGTGAAGAGTTCGCGGTGGTGCTGACCGAAACCGACGCGGCAGGCACGCGCCTGCTGGCAGAAAAAATTCGCGCCGCGGTTGAGCAAATGGAGCCGGTCGACCCCACCACCAAAAAACTCACTGTGAGCCTGGGCGCCTGCACCCGCTACGCCAAACCCGGCGACGACCGGGAAGAACTGCTCAGCACTGCCGACAAAGCGCTTTATCAGGCCAAAAAACGCGGGCGCAATCGGGTGATGGATATCAATGAAACCGGCCTGAATGCGCTGAAACCTAAAAACGAAACATAAAAAAAGGCCACCCGAGGGTGGCCTTCAAAAACTAGAGAAAGAAGTTTTACTTAAACTGCCGCAACCGGACGCATATACGAAATCGGTGCAGTGCTGGCATCTTCAAAGGTCACGACTTCCCACGCATCGGTCTGTTCAAGCAGCTTGCGAATCAGCTGGTTGTTCAGTGCATGGCCAGACTTGAAGCCCTTGAATTCACCGATCAGGCTATTGCCCAACAGGTAAAGGTCGCCAATTGCATCGAGGATCTTGTGCTTCACGAATTCGTCTTCATAGCGAAGGCCGTCTTCGTTCAGTACACCATCCGCGTCGACCACGATGGCGTTTTCCACGCTACCGCCGAGTGCGAGGTTGTGCTTGCGCAGGTACTCGATATCACTCATGAAACCAAAGGTACGCGCGCGGCTGACTTCTTTTACAAACGAAGTGCTGGAAAAATCCACGGTTGCACTTTGGGTGCGGTTACGGAAAACCGGGTGATCGAAATCGATCTCGAAGCTCACCTTGAAGCCTTCGAAAGGGACGAAAGTGGCGCGCTTGTCGCCATCTTCCACTGTCACTTCACGCAGGATGCGGATGAACTTCTTCGGCGCGTCCTGTTCTTCCAGGCCGGCAGATTGAATCAAGAACACGAAAGGTCCGGCGCTACCGTCCATAATCGGGACTTCAGACGCGGAGAGTTCGACGTAGGCGTTATCGATCCCCAGGCCAGCCATGGCCGAGAGCAGGTGCTCTACCGTGTCTACTTTTACATCGCCGTTGACCAGCGTGGTCGACATCGTCGTCTCGCCGACGTTTTCCGCGCGCGCAGGGATCTGCACAACAGGGTCAAGGTCTGCACGACAAAACACGATGCCGGTGTCCACAGGCGCAGGCTTGAGGGTCAGGTAGACCTTCTCACCGGAGTGCAGGCCGACACCTGTGGCACGGATAATATTTTTCAGGGTGCGTTGTTTAATCATGGCATTGGCCGCTTCAGCGCAAATTGCGAACTGGTATCAACAAAGGCTGGCGATAATAGCAGACCGAGCCTTTGCTGAACACCAATCACCTTAATACCCCTGATTGATTTCATTAATCAGCCTGGCGACGCAGGAAAGCCGGGATGTCCAGGTAATCCAGATCATCTTGCGGATTGAGCTTGGCAGCAGTCGTCGCGCCTTGCTGGGCCTGGTTGCGCATCACGGTCGGGCGATCCAGATCACGGTAGTTGACCACCGGTTGTTCCTGACGCTCGGTACGGGTTTCCTGACGAACAGGGGCGCTGTGTGCTGCCGAAGCTGCGTACGAAGCCTGCAGGGTGTTGTCGACAACCTTGACCGGCTTCTCGATTTTTGCACCCAGACCGGTAGCAACCACGGTGACATGCAGCTCGTCACGCATGTCCGGATCGATAACAGTACCGACCTTGACCATTGCGTGTTCCGAAGCGAAGGCTTCGATGATGCTGCCCACGTCGGAGTACTCACCCAGGGACAGGTCAGGGCCGGCGGTGATGTTTACCAGGATGCCGCGAGCGCCTTCCAGGTTCACGTCTTCGAGCAACGGGTTGCGAATGGCCGCTTCGGTGGCCTCACGTGCACGGTTCGGACCGCTGGCGCAGCCAGTGCCCATCATCGCCATGCCCATTTCGCTCATCACGGTGCGTACGTCGGCAAAGTCGACGTTGATCATGCCCGGACGCTTGATGATGTCGGAGATACCGCGAACGGCACCGGCCAGTACGTCATCGGCCTTGGCGAACGCAGACAGCAGGCTTGCGTCTTTACCCAGGATGGTGAGCAGTTTTTCGTTCGGAATCGTAATCAACGAATCGACGCTTTCGGACAGCAGACGAATACCTTCGTCGGCGATCTGCATGCGCTTGCGACCTTCGAACGGGAACGGACGGGTCACCACCGCAACGGTGAGGATGCCCATTTCCTTGGCCACTTCGGCAATGATCGGCGCAGCACCGGTACCGGTACCACCGCCCATGCCCGTGGTGATGAACACCATGTTGGTGCCCTGCAACACTTCAGCGATACGCTCGCGGTCTTCCAGGGCAGCCTGACGACCGACCTCAGGGTTCGCGCCGGCACCCAGCCCCTTGGTCACGCCAGTGCCCAGTTGCAGGATGGTACGCGCACCAATGCTTTTGAGCGCTTGTGCGTCTGTGTTGGCGCAGATGAATTCCACGCCTTCGATGTTGCTCTTAACCATGTGGTTAACAGCATTGCCACCGCCACCACCAACACCGATAACTTTGATTACCGGGCTTTGCGGGATGTTGTCTACGAGTTCGAACATGGTCCCTCTCCTTTCATTTCTCTAGTTTTTTTCGCCTACTTCTACCGCTTTGAATCTGTTTACAGCTCAAGCTTTAAAAGTTGCCCTGTACCCAGCGCTTGAGGCGCTCAAGCACAGGGGCTTTTTGTTCGTCACTGCTGTAGTTGTCGCGGTTGCTGATACCCGATATCGAAATACCGTCTGACTGCTTTTGCAGCCCGTACAACAACAAGCCCACAGCGGTGGAATAAATCGGATTGCGCACAACGTCGGTGAGGCCCTTGAAACTGTGCGGCACACCCAGACGGACCGGCATGTGGAAGATCTCTTCGGCCAGTTCGACCGCGCCTTCCATCTTTGAAGTACCACCGGTCAACACGATGCCCGCCGGAATCAGGTCTTCGTAACCGCTGCGACGCAGCTCGGCCTGAATCAGGGTGAACAGCTCGTCGTAACGCGGCTCGACCACTTCGGCCAGGGCCTGACGGGACAGTTCACGGGGTGGGCGATCGCCCACGCTTGGCACCTTGATGGTTTCGCCGGCACCGGCCAGTTTGGCCAGTGCACAGGCGTAACGAATCTTGATTTCTTCGGCATATTGCGTTGGTGTACGCAACGCCATGGCGATGTCGTTGGTCACCTGGTCACCGGCAATCGGTATCACTGCCGTATGGCGAATCGCGCCTTCGGTGAAGATCGCGATGTCGGTGGTGCCGCCGCCGATATCAACCAGGCAAACGCCCAGTTCCTTTTCATCATCGGTCAGTACCGAGTAAGCCGATGCCAACTGCTCAAGGATGATGTCGTCCACCTCAAGGCCACAGCGGCGTACACACTTCTCGATGTTTTGCGCGGCATTCACGGCGCAGGTCACGACGTGAACCTTGGCTTCAAGACGTACGCCCGACATGCCCAGTGGCTCACGTACGCCTTCCTGGTTATCGATCACATAGTCCTGCGCCAGGGTGTGCAGCACACGCTGGTCAGCCGGGATCGCGACAGCCTGGGCGGCGTCGAGGACGCGCTCAAGGTCGGCGGTGCTGACTTCACGATCACGAATCGCCACGATGCCGTGGGAATTCAGGCTGCGGATGTGATTGCCGGCCACGCCGACAAATGCCGAGTGAATCCGGCAACCGGCCATCAGCTGCGCTTCTTCGATGGCGCGCTGGATCGATTGCACGGTGGACTCGATGTTCACCACCACGCCTTTCTTCAGGCCACGGGACGGGTGCGTGCCAATACCGACGATTTCGATCGTGCCGTCTTCACCGACCTCGCCTACCAGCGCAACCACCTTGGAGGTGCCGATATCGAGGCCGACGATCATTTTGCCGCTTTGCACATTTGCCATGGGTCCTGCCTCTTCTTAATTCTTCGCGACAGCGGGTTGGGCTATCGTGGGTGCCACAGGTTCCCGCCAGCCGACGGCCAATCCGTTGGCATAACGCAAATCGATGCGCGCTATGTTTGTAATCTGTTCTTTCAGCGTTTTTTCATAGATGGCTATGAAGCGACGCATTTTTTCTACCAGATGATCGCGCCCCAACAACAGCTCGATCCCGGGCCCTGCACTACCGGCTCCAGTGGTCAGGAACCAGCTACCGCGCTCACGCAACTCCAGCCGGGCTATGGAAAAGCCCATCGGACGCAGCATCTGGCTCAACACCTGATACTGCTGCATCACCTGCTGCTGAGCCCGTTGTGGACCAAACAGCTGCGGCAAATGTTCGTAATTGGCCAGCTCACGCGGGGTGAACGCCTGGCCCTGGTTGTTCAACAGTGCCTCATCCCCCCAACGCGCAACCGGCAGTTGCTCTTCAAGGCGAATCACCACCTGATCGGGCCACACGCGACGGACTTCGGCGTGGGCGATCCAGGGCATCTGCTCGAGCTCGGTGCGCATGCCTTCCAGGTCTACGGTGAAGAAGCTCGCTGCCACATAAGGGGCAATGCGCTGCTGCACGGCTTGCTGGCTGATATAGGTCAAATCGCCCTGCACGTTGATATTGGTGATCGGGCGGTCGGCATAGGGCATCAGGCGCTGCGCACCTTCATAGGTGCCATAACCCAACGCCACCAGCAGCACCGGCCAGAACAACGCTTTCAAAAAGCCGAAATTGGCTTTTGGCAAACGCACCGACATCGGCTCTTTCGCCACCATCCGGCTGGCGCCACGCGGCACCGGCTTGCGGCCGGGAGCGGGTGGTTGATGACGAAGCGATGCACCTTGCATGGACTTAACCCCGCGCCTCTAAACTTGCCGCCAGAATCGACAGCACCAGCTGTTGGAAATCCAGACCCGCCGCCTTGGCCGCCATCGGCACCAGGCTGTGATCGGTCATGCCCGGCGCGGTGTTGACTTCCAGCAGCCAGAACTGGCCTGCAGTGTCCTGCATCACGTCCAGACGGCCCCAACCGGCAATGCCGATCGCCTCGCAGGCTTTCGCCGTGAGGTCCATGAGCTCCTGTTCCTTGGCACTGTCGAGGCCGCACGGGATCCGATACTGGGTATCGTTGGCCACGTACTTGGCGTCGTAGTCGTAAAAGCTGTGGGGCGTACCCAGGGCAATCGGTGGCAACACCTGGTCACGCAGGGTGGCGATGGTGAACTCGGGACCTGTGATCCACTGCTCAACCAACACTTGCGAGTCGTACTTGCTGGCATCGGCCCACGCGACGATCAACTCGTCCACGTTACTCACTTTGGCCATACCGATACTTGAACCTTCATGAGCCGGTTTGACGATCAAAGGGAAGCTCAGTTCCTTGGCCGCAGAAATACAATCGGCTTCGCTGCTCAATACTGCGTGACGTGGCGTTGGAATACCCAGGCTGTGCCACACCTGTTTGGTGCGCAGCTTGTCCATGGCCAGGGCCGACGCGAGGATGCCGCTGCCGGTGTAAGGAATGCCCAGGCACTCCAGTAGGCCTTGCATGCTGCCGTCTTCACCGCCACGACCATGAAGGATGATGAACGCGCGGTCGATTTTTTCGCTGGTGATACGGGTGATGAAGTCATCGCCCACATCAATACCGAAGGCATCCACACCGGCGCTTTGCAGCGCGCCCAGCACGGCATTGCCCGACTTCAACGAGACTTCACGCTCAGCGCTTTTGCCGCCGAACAACACGGCCACACGGCCGAAATCGGCTGGGGCAATGGTCGAGAACAGATTGGCATAGGCAGCAGTCATTTCAACTTTCCTTCACTGGTAGCGGCAACAGCGCCGGCGAACAGCGGGCTCTTGATAAGTTGCGGTGCCAGACGGCCGATATCGCCCGCCCCTTGGCACAACAGAATGTCGCCAGCGCGCAGCAGCGGCTTGACGATCGGCGCCAGCTCGACGCCGCGCTCGATGTAGATCGGGTCCAGCTGGCCGCGCTGACGGATGCTGTGGCACAGCTGGCGGCTGTCAGCCCCGGGAATCGGCTCTTCGCCAGCCGGGTAGACTTCCATCAACAGCAATACGTTGGCATCGGCCAGTACCTGGACGAAATCGTCGTACAGGTCACGGGTGCGGCTGAAACGGTGCGGCTGGTACACCATCACCAGGCGACGTTCCGGCCAGCCACCACGTACGGCCTTGATCACCGCGGCGACTTCGGTCGGGTGGTGACCGTAGTCATCGACCAGCATCACGCTGCCGCCATCAACTGGCAGCTCGCCATAAACCTGGAAGCGTCGCCCCACCCCTTCAAAGCCCGACAGGCCCTGAACGATGGCTTCATCGCTGATGCCTTCATCAGAGGCTATGCAGATGGTGGCAAGGGCATTGAGCACGTTGTGGTTGCCCGGCATGTTCACCGACACATCCAGCGGCTCGCGGTCAGGGCGCAACACGGTGAAGAAGGTTTGCATGCCCTGCTGGCGCACATTGATCGCGCGTACATCAGCGTTTTCGCTGAAGCCGTAGGTCACGGTCGGACGCTTGACCAGCGGCAGGATTTCACGCACCACCGGATCGTCCAGGCACAGCACGGCCAAGCCGTAGAACGGCAGGTTGTGCAGGAACTCGACGAAGGTCTTCTTCAGCTTGTTGAAGTCGCCTTCGTAGGTCGCCATATGGTCGGCGTCAATATTGGTGACCACCGCCACCAACGGCTGCAGATGCAGGAAGCTGGCATCGCTTTCATCAGCTTCGGCAATCAGGTAACGGCTGGTACCCAGTTGTGCATTGGTACCGGCTGCATTCAGGCGGCCACCGATCACGAACGTCGGGTCCAGGCCACCGGCCGCGAACACCGAGGCCAGCAAGCTGGTGGTAGTGGTTTTGCCGTGGGTACCGGCAACAGCGATACCGTGGCGATAGCGCATCAGCTCGGCCAGCATCTCGGCACGAGGCACCACCGGAATGCGGCGCTCAAGTGCGCTCGCAACCTCGGGGTTGGAGGTATTCACGGCACTCGATACCACCAGCACATCGGCGTTGGCAGCGTTCTCGGCGCGGTGGCCGATATAAATGTGTGCGCCGAAGGACTCGAGCCGCTCGGTCACAGGCGAAGCGTTCAGGTCCGAGCCCGACACTTCATAGCCCAGGTTCAGCAACACTTCGGCGATACCGCACATTCCCACACCGCCGATACCGACGAAGTGGATGCGACGGATACGGCGCATTTCCGGTTGTGGCATAGCTTTTTGATTCTCAACCATTGGCCACCTCCAGGCAGATATCTACAACGTTGCGGGTCGCATCGGGTTTGGCCAGGCGGCGGGCATTGGCCGCCATGCTGTTGAGTCGTTCCGGTTGCATCAAAACCTCTGTCAGGCGTGCAGCCAGTTCGGCTGCGCCAGTTGTCGCTTGCGGCATCAGGAAGGCTGCGCCCTCGCGTGCCAAAAAGTCGGCGTTACGGCTCTGATGGTCATCGATCGCGTGGGGCAATGGCACCAGCAGCGAAGGCAGACCGGCCGCAGCCAGTTCACTGACGGTCAGCGCGCCTGCGCGACAAACCACCAGGTCGGCCCAGCCATAGGCATGGGCCATATCCTTGATAAAAGGCTGTACGTCAGCCTCGACGCCGACCGCGACATAGCGCTCGGCGGTAATCCGGTCATGCTGCTTGCCGGCCTGGTGAAACACTTCAGGGCGAACGTCAGCCGGGACCTTGGCCAGCGCTTCAGGCAACAACTTGTTCAACGGCTCGGCGCCGAGGCTGCCGCCCAGTACCAGCAAGCGCGCCTTGCGCCCTTCGAGCGCAGCCCGAGGCGCCAGGGTAAACAGCTCGGGGCGTACCGGATTACCGGTGCTACGCAGCGTCTGCGAGGCTGCAAAGGTGCCGGGAAAGGCTTCGCACACCCGGCTGGTCATCGGCACCAGCAGGCGGTTGGCCGTACCGGCTACCGCGTTCTGCTCGTGAATGATCACCGGTACACCGCAGGTTTTCGCCGCCAGGCCGCCAGGCCCGGTCACGTAACCGCCAAAACCCAGCACACACACCGGCTTGAGTTGACGAATGATCCTGCGCGCCTGAAACAGCGCCTTGAGCAGTACAAAAGGGGCCTTGAGCAACGACAGCTTGCTCTTGCCACGCAGGCCCGCCACGTTAATCAGGTGCAGTTTGAAACCGGCAGGCTCGACCAGTTCATTCTCGATGCCACGGGGCGTACCGAGCCAGTGCACGGTGTAGCCGCGGGCTTCGAATTCGCGGGCGCAAGCCAGCGCCGGGAACACGTGGCCACCGGTGCCGCCCGCCATGATCAGCACGTTAGCGCCCATGGGTCGGCTCCTCTGCAAAGTCGCTTTCTTTGAAATCGGTCTCTTCACTGCCCAGGTGGGTTCGACTCTCCCACTCGATGCGCAGCAACAGCCCCATGCACACGCAGCAAATCACCAGCGAGCTGCCGCCATAACTGAGGAACGGCAGGGTCAGGCCCTTGGTTGGCAACAAGCCGACGTTTACCCCGATATTGATCAGGAACTGGCCGATCCACAGGAACGACAGGCCATAGGCCATATAAGCCGAGAAATACTGTTTGGCGCGCTCGGCCCACATGCCGATGTACATGCCGCGCACACACACGAATACGAACAGGGCCACGGTCAGCAGCGAGCCGACAACACCCAGCTCTTCTGCCAGTACCGAAAACACGAAGTCGGTATGTGCTTCAGGCAGGTAGAACTGCTTCTGCACACTGTTGCCCAGGCCCACGCCAAACCACTCGCCGCGACCGAAGGCGATCAGGGCCTGGGTCAACTGGTAGCCGGAGCCGAACTGGTCGGACCACGGGTCGGTAAAGGTAATCAAACGCGCCATACGGTAAGGCTGTGCCTGTACCAGCACGAACACCGCGCCGACAGCCAGCGCCACCATCAGAGCGAAACGGAACAGGCCGACACCACCGAGAAACAGCATGGCAGCAGCGGCGCCCATCATCACAACCGTGGCTCCGAAGTCGGGCTCCATCAGCAGCAGGCCGGCCATTGGCAGCAGCACGATAAATGGCTTGAAAAAGCCCATCCAGCTATCCCGCACTTCCTTCTGCTGACGCACCAGGTAGCCCGCCAGGTAGATCACCACAAAGACCTTGGCGATCTCCGAAGGCTGCACGTTGAAGAAGCTGAAACCGATCCAGCGCATCGAGCCGTTTACCTCACGGCCAATGCCCGGGATCAGTACGGCCACCAGCAAACCGAATGCACCGATCAGCAACATGAAGCCCATGCGTTGCCAGGTCGCGATCGGCACCATCATGGTCATGATGCATGCGCCCAGGCCGAGCACGATGTAAAACAGGTGGCGGATCATGTGGTACAGGGTGTTGCCCGACTGCAACGCCGCCACTTCGGACGAAGCCGAAGTGATCATCACCAGCCCCAGACCGAGCAAGGCCAGGCAACCGGCGAGCAACGGGAAGTCGAGGTCGATGCCACGGCCCGTAATCAGCGGTGAAGGATAAGGCTTGAGGATGCCGAACATCATGCCAGCACCTCCACGGCGCGAGCGAACAACTGGCCGCGCTCTTCGTAGTTTTTGAACATGTCGAAACTGGCGCAGGCTGGCGACAGCAAGACTGCATCACCCGATTGCGCCAGTGAGCGGCTCAGTGCGATGGCTTCGTCCAGCGAACCGGCACGCACTTGCGGCACGGCATCGCCAAGGGCGTCGGCTATCAGCCCCGCATCACGACCTATCAACACTGCCGCGCGGCAGTGCTTGGCAACCGAATCACGCAAGCCGCTGAAATCCGCGCCCTTGCCGTCGCCGCCGGCGATAAGGATCAGCTTGCCATCCATGTCCATCCCCAGCCCTTCGATAGCAGCCAGTGCCGCGCCGACGTTGGTGGCCTTGGAGTCGTTGTAGTAGCTCACGCCATCCAGCTCGCGCACCCACTGACAGCGATGCTCAAGACCGGTGAAATTGCGCAGGCTGGCGAGCATGGCGTCGAACGGCAGACCAACCGCGTGACCCAGCGCCAGGGCAGCCAGGGCATTGGCCTGATTATGTGCGCCACGCACTTTCAGCTCGCGCACGGGCATGAGGTTCTGGAATTCGAAAGCGAGGTATTTTTCGCCATTTTCTTCACGCAGGCCGAAGGCCTTGAAGTCCGGCGCGCTGAGGCCGAAAGTCCAGCACGGCTGACCTTCGCTCATCAGCGGGCGGGTCAGGGCATCCTGACGATTGACCACCACCTGCCGGGCGCCACGGAAGATCCGGTGCTTGGCCAGGTGGTACGCAGGCAGGCCGCTGTAGCGGTCCATATGGTCTTCGCTGACATTGAGCACTGTGGCCACTTCAGCACCCAGCTGGTTGGTGGTCTCCAGCTGGAAGCTCGACAGCTCCATCACGTACAGCTCGATATCATCGCTGAGCAGGTCCAGTGCCGGCGTGCCAAGGTTGCCACCCACCGCAACGCGCTTGCCGGCTGCCGCAGCCATTTCACCGACCAGGGTGGTCACGGTGCTTTTGGCGTTGGAACCACTGATTGCCACGATAGGCGCTTTCGCGTTACGCGCGAACAGGTCGATGTCGCCCGACAGTTTCACGCCGCGGGCAGCAGCAGCTTGCAGCGCCGGAGTCGCCAGGGCCAGGCCGGGGCTCACGTAAAGCTCGTCGGCGCGGCACAGGAATTCGACATCCAGCTCGCCACAACGCACTTCCACTTGCGGGTAGTCACGGCGCAGCGTGGCAAGCTCCGGCGGGTTTTCCCGCGTATCTGCCACGGCAAACGACACGCCCCGTTGCGCCAGGAAGCGCACCAGGGACATGCCGCTCTTGCCGAGGCCGACAACGATGCGGAAGTGGTCAGAAGCGATCAGAGACACAGGTTCTACCTCAGCTTCAGTGTGGCAAGGCCGACCAGTACGAGAATCACGGTAATGATCCAGAAGCGGACGATCACACGTGGCTCAGGCCAGCCTTTGAGTTCAAAGTGGTGATGAATCGGCGCCATGCGGAACACCCGCTTGCCGGTCAACTTGAAGGACGCTACCTGGATCACCACGGACAGGGTTTCCATCACGAACACACCGCCCATGATGAACAACACGATTTCCTGGCGCACGATCACGGCGATAGTGCCCAGGGCTGCGCCCAGCGCCAGTGCGCCGACATCACCCATAAAGACTTGTGCCGGGTAGGTGTTGAACCACAGGAACCCGAGACCGGCGCCAATCAATGCGCCGCAGAACACAATCAACTCACCCGCGCCCGGTACATAAGGGATCAGCAGGTAGTCGGCAAATTTCACGTTGCCCGACAGGTAGCAGAAGATACCCAGCGCACCGCCGACCATCACGGTGGGCATGATCGCCAGGCCATCGAGGCCGTCAGTCAGGTTGACCGCATTGCTCGAACCCACGATCACAAAGTAGGTGAGAACAACAAAGCCGATGCCCAGCGGAATGCTGGCGTCCTTGAGGATGGGCAGGATCAGCGTGGTTTCCACCGCGCTTGGCGCCGTCACGTACAAGAAGATCGCCGCGCCCAGACCGAACACCGACTGCCAGAAATACTTCCAGCGGCTTGGCAAGCCACGGGAGTTTTTTTCGATTACCTTGCGGTAGTCATCCACCCAGCCGATGGCGCCGAACAACAGGGTCACGATCAGCACGACCCACACATAACGGTTGCTCAGGTCAGCCCACAACAGGGTGCTGATGGCGATGGCCGACAGGATCAACGCGCCGCCCATGGTCGGAGTGCCCGATTTGGACAGGTGCGATTGTGGGCCGTCATTACGTACCGACTGGCCGATCTGACGGTTTTGCAGGGTGCGGATCATCCACGGCCCCAGGCACAGCGACAAGGTCAACGCGGTCAGCACCCCGAGGATCCCGCGCAGGGACAGGTACTGGAAGACCGCGAAGCCTTTATGGAACTGTTGCAGATACTCCGCTAGCAGCAGCAGCATTAATGTTTCTCCCCGCTGGAACCGCACAAAGCCGCAACGACGTTTTCCATCGCAGCGCTGCGCGAGCCCTTGATCAAAATAGTGGTGTTTGTTTCGTGCTCAGCGCGAAGCGCCTTGATCAGGTCAGCCTGATTGGCGAAGTGACGAGCCTGGTGTCCAAAAGCAGTGACGGCATGAGCCATCATGGGTCCCACCGCATAGAGCGCTGAAACTTTGTCGGCGGCATAAGCGCCTACTTCACGATGTCCTTGCTCCGCCCACTCACCCAGTTCGCCAATATCTCCGAGCACCAGGACGGTGCGGCCGGAAAAGGCGGCGAGTATATCAACGGCAGCGCACATTGAGGTGGGGTTTGCGTTGTAAGTGTCATCAATAATTCGCAGGCCCGCGGCGGTCAATTGCGCGACAGCGCGACCTTTTACCGGCAACACGGCTTCAAGGCCGGTTTTGATACCAAACAGCGACACGCCGAGGGCGTGAGCAGCTGCCGCAGCGGCCAGTGCGTTGGCCACGTTGTGGGTGCCCAACAGGTTAAGTTGGACCTGCTCGCTACCCAGCGGGCTGTGCAAGGTGAAGCCCGGGCAACCGCGAGCGTCACGGCTCAGATCGCTGGCATAAAAATCGGCTTGAGGGTTGTTCAAGGCAAAACTCAGCACCTTGCGCCCCGCTGCCCGGTTATTCCAGATGGCGAATGCCTTGTCATCCAGATTCAGGACAGCGATTCCGTCAGCCTTCAGCCCTTCGATGATTTCGCCCTTGGCTTCGACGATTTTATCCGGGCCACCGAACTCGCCCACGTGGGCAGTACCGGCATTGTTGAGCACGGCGACATGGGGCTGGGTCATGGCCACGGTGTAGGCAATTTCGCCGAGGCGCGAAGCGCCCAGCTCAATAACCGCAGCCGTGTGCTCAGCTGTCAGTTCCAGCAGCGTCAACGGCACGCCCAGATCGTTGTTCAGGTTGCCTTTGGTTGCCAGCACCGGGCCACGGGTGCGCAGAATGCAGGCGAGCATTTCTTTGACCGTGGTCTTGCCGCTTGAGCCGGTAATCGCCGCCACCGGTTTGTCGTAGCCGGCACGGTTGAGCGCACCCAGGCGACCCAAAGCTTCGCGGGTGTCCTTGACCACCAGTTGTGGCAGCGCCGACTCCGGCACTTCGCGCTCAACCAGCGCGGCAACGGCGCCCTTGGCAGCCACTTCATTGAGGTAGTCGTGGCCATCGAAACGCGGGCCGGTCAGCGCAATAAACAGCTGACCCTTGCTGATCGCCCGGCTGTCGATGCTGACCCCACTGAAACGGCAGTCGACTTCAACCACTCGCCCCTGCAGGGCAGCAGCCACTTCACTGAGCAACAGAGGCTTAAGCATGGGCAGCCTCCCAAGTGTTCAAGGCTTTTTCGGCTTCGACCAGATCAGAGAAGTCATGGCGTTCGCCGTTGATTTCCTGATAGTCCTCATGACCTTTACCCGCCAGCACGATCACGTCTTCTGCCTGTGCATTGGCAATAATCCGGGCAATGGCATCGCCGCGACCGGCGACAAAGGTGACGTTCTGCGGCGCAGCGAAACCGCCACGGATATCATCGAAGATCTGCCCTGCAGCTTCGGTGCGCGGATTGTCGTCAGTGACCAGAACACCATCAGCCAAACGCTCAACCACCTGCGCCATCAACGGGCGCTTGCCGCGGTCACGGTCGCCGCCGCAGCCGAACAGGCACAGCAGTTGGCCCTTGACATGCGGGCGCAGGGCTAGCAGTACTTTTTCCAGTGCATCCGGGGTGTGGGCGTAGTCGACCACCACCAGCGGCTTGTTGCCGCCACCCAAACGCTGCATGCGACCGACCGGGCCTTCCAGCTTGGGCAGCACTTTGAGAATTTCGTCCAGCGGGTAGTCCAGCCCGAGCAAGGCGCCAACGGCAGCCAATACGTTACTCAGGTTGAAACGCCCCAGCAGCGAGCTGCGCAACAGATGCTCGCCTTGCGCCGTCACCACGGTGGCCCGCACACCGTCATCATCAAAAATGGCATCACGGCAGTACAAGGTGGCCCCTGTGTCCTCAAGGCTATAGCTGATCAGGCGCGACTCATGCTTTTCAGCGGCCAGTTGGCGGCCAAATTCATCGTCCAGGTTCAGCACCCGGCAGCGCAGGTCCGGCCAGGCAAACAACTTGGCCTTGGCGGCGGCGTAAGCCTCCATCGTGCCGTGGTAATCCAGATGGTCGCGGGACAGATTGGTCAGCACAGCGACGTCAAATGCCAACGCACTGACGCGCCCCTGATCCAGGCCATGGGAAGAAACCTCCATCGCTACCGCTTTGGCCCCGGCCTTTTTCAGGTCGGCCAGCATGGCCTGTACGGCAATCGGGTCTGGCGTGGTGTGACGGCCACTTTGCAGCGCGCCATAAAAACCGGTGCCCAAGGTGCCGACGATGCCGCAGTGCTGACCCAGCAGGTCAAGCGCCTGGGCCACCAGCTGAGTGACGCTGGTTTTGCCGTTGGTGCCAGTGACACCTACCAGATTCAGATGCCGGCTGGGCTCACCATAAAAACGCCCGGCGATATCCGACAGCTGGGCCGCAAGGCCCTTGACCGGAATCAGCGGCACGGCAGAGATAGGCAGCACATCAGCGCCGTCCACTTCATAGGCCACGGCAGCAGCGCCGCGCTTAAGGGCGTCAGCGATATGTTCACGACCATCGAGCTTGCCGCCAGGCACCGCAAGGAACAGATCACCTGCGCGTACATTGCGGCTGTCGAGGGTCAGTTCACGGATCAGCAGATCGTGACCGGCGTGAGGAAAAATCTTGTTCAGGCTCAGGGACATTAGCCACGCCCTCCTTTGGCTGCTGCAGCGGCTGCCGCTGCTTGTTGCTCCGCTGCCGTTGGCAGGTTATCCGGGATCACGTTCATCAGACGCAGCGTGCCGGACATGACTTTGCTGAATACCGGTGCCGAAACCAGACCACCGAAGTAGCCCGCCTTGCTCGGCTCATCGATCACCACGACGATCGCGTACCGCGGGTCGCTCATGGGACCAAAGCCGGCAAACAGGGAACGGTAGGAGTTCACTGCGTAGCCTTTTACCCCACCACCCGTGGTTTTACGCGCCGTACCCGACTTGCCGCCGACGTGATACGCCGGAACCTTGGCACGCCATACACCACGCGGGTTTTCGATTACTTCCTGGAGCATGCCCTGCAGCGTCTTGGCGACTTGCTCCGGCATGACCTGAGCGGCCTGAACAGGTTTGTCCTTGTCTGTCTTGAGCAGGGTCAGCGGAGCGAGCTTGCCGTTGTTGGCCAGGGCCGAGAAGGCATGCACCAGCTGGATCGCGGTCACGGACACGCCGTAGCCGTAAGACAGGGTCGCGGTTTCCGCCTTGCGCCATTCACGGTAGTTGGGCAGGTTGCCCACACGCTCGCCCGGGAAGCCCAGACCGGTGTCCTGGCCCAGGCCCATCTTGGCCATCTGGCGGAAGATCGCTTCACCGCCGATATCGAAGGCCACCTTGCTCATCCCCACGTTACTGGAGTTGATCAGGATGCCGGTCAGGTCGAGGACCGGACCTTCAGTGCGCGATACGTCACGAATGGTGTATTTGCCCAGCTGCAAGGTGCCCGGGTACACCTCAACCTTGTCGGTGGGTTTCCAGCGCCCGGTTTCCAGGGCGGCACTCATGGAGATCGGTTTGACCGTCGAGCCCGGCTCGAACACGTCGATCATGGCGCGGTTACGCATCATCGCCGGTTGCAGGTTGCGCCGGTTATTCGGGTTGTAGGTGGGTTGGTTGACCATGGCCAGAATCTCGCCGGTCTTCACATCCATGATCACCAGGCTGCCAGCCTTGGCGCCGTTCTCGACCAGCGCATTGCGCAGTTCGCGGTTGGCCAGGTATTGCAGGCGCAGGTCAATCGACAACGCCAAGGTCTTGCCGGCCTTGGCGTTTTTGGTCACTTGCACGTCTTTGATCAGACGCCCGCGCCGGTCCTTGATCACTTGCCGCTTGCCCGGCACCCCGGCCAGCCATTCGTCATAGGCCAGTTCGACGCCTTCGCGTCCTTTATCGTCGATATCGGTAAAGCCGACCATATGCGCCGTCACCTCACCCGCAGGGTAGAAACGACGGAACTCTTCAATGCCATAAACACCCGGCACCTTGAGGTCGAGCACCACCTGGCCCTGCTCGGGAGTCAGGCCCCGCACCAGATAGATAAATTCTTTGTTGGCTTGCTGTTCCAGGCGTGCGGTCAGCACCTTGGGGTCTTGCCCAAGCGCGTGTGCCAGGGCTGGCCAACGGTCTTTGGCAACCTGCATTTCCTTGGCATTGGCCCACAGGGTGGTCACCGGCGTGCTCACGGCCAAAGGCTCGCCATTGCGGTCGGTAATCAGGCCACGGTGTGCAGGGATAGGGATATGCCGCAAGCTGCGAGCATCTCCCTGGCCCTTGAGGAAGTCATGGTCGATAACTTGCAGATAAACGATCTGGCACGCGATTGCACCTACCAGCAGTGCCAGCAATGCCAGCACCACACGAAAACGCCACGGATAGAGCGCGCCTTCGAGTTTGATCATGGCGCCACCATTCGAACTTCTGCTGCGCCAGGAATGCGCATCTTCAGTTGTTCGCTGGCCAGGGTTTCGATGCGGCTATGGGCAGTCCAGGTGCTCTGCTCGAGAATCAGGCGGCCCCATTCGGCCTGCGCCTTGTCCCGTACGCTCAGCTCCCCGTACAGGGTGTTGAGCAACTGGCGGTTCCAGTGGGCGCTATACGAAACGCCCACAGCCGAAACCAGCACGCCAATAAACAACAGCAGCATGAAAAAACTTCCGCCGGGAAGTGGTTTGGCGAAGAGCTTGTTCAACGAAGCTTCTCCGCGACGCGCATGACAGCGCTGCGCGAGCGCGGATTGGCTTTGAGTTCGGCATCGGACGCGGTCTGTGCCTTGCCATGAATCTTGATCTTCGGTTCGAAGGCAACGTGCTGCACGGGCAAGCCGCGCGGCAGGTTGTCGGGCTCGCCCTTGACCAGTTTGCGCATAAACAGTTTGACGATGCGGTCTTCCAGCGAGTGGAAGCTGATAACGACCAGGCGGCCGCCGATTGCCAGGGACTCAAGGGCAGCTTCAAGGCCAGCCTCAAGGTCACCCAGTTCGTTGTTCACATGAATGCGCAGGCCCTGGAAAGTACGGGTTGCCGGGTGCTTGCCCTTCTCCCAGGCCGGGTTGGCCACTTTCAGCACTTCGGCCAGGTCGCCTGTACGCTCGAACGGCTTGATATCGCGACGCTCGACAACCGCACGGGCCATGCGACCGGAAAACCGCTCTTCGCCGTATTCCTTGAATACGCGGGCGATTTCCTCCTGGGAGGCAGTGTTGACGAACTCGGCCGCGCTGATACCGCGATCAGGGTCCATACGCATGTCCAGCGGGCCGTCATTCATAAAGCTGAAGCCGCGCTCCGGGTCGTCAAGCTGTGGCGAAGAGACACCCAGATCAAGCAACACGCCGTCGACCTTGCCAGCCAGACCGCGCTCGGCAATTTCGGATCCCATTTCCGCAAAACTGCGCTGCACAATGACAAAGCGGCCGTCTTCGGCCGCCAGCGCTTGCCCGGTGGCAATCGCTTGTGGATCTTTATCGAACCCGAGCAGACGCCCCTCAGGGCCCAGCTTCTGGAGTATCAGGCGGCTATGTCCGCCGCGACCGAAGGTGCCATCCAGATAGCATCCATCAGGGCGTACGGCGAGAGCCTCTACGGCTTCGTCGAGCAGTACGGTGATGTGGTTGAAGCCGCTATCTATAGTCACAGAATTAAATCACGCAGTTCGTCAGGCATCGCGCCCGGTTGTTGAATGGCTGCAAGGTCAGCGGCAGAAACCGCCTCCCAAGCATCCTCGTCCCACAGTTGAAACTTGTTCAGCTGGCCCACCAGCATTGCGCGCTTGTCCAGTCGGGCATATTCACGCAAGCGGGGCGGTACCAGAAAACGACCACTGCCATCGAGCTCAAGGTCGACGGCGTTACCAATCAACAGACGTTGCAAGCGGCGGTTTTCTTCACGCAGCGAAGGCAACGCCCGAAGCTTGGTTTCAATCAACTCCCACTCATCGAGGGGGTACACACACAAGCAGGGATCAACGGCATCAATGGTCACGATCAGTTGCCCGGAACTGCGCAAATTCAACTCGTCACGGTACCGGCTCGGCATTGCGAGACGGCCCTTGGCATCGAGACTGATTGCGTTGGCTCCGCGAAACACTGGCCGCATCTCCAAATATTAGCGTTTTACGTCTAAAAAACCCACTTCACGCCACTTTTCACCACTTATGCACACTATAGGAATGCGCCCACACCACCGTCAAGGAGCGGCCTACAGGAAAACCCTTACATAACGGAGATTTAGGAGGGGAAATAGACGTGGAGCAGTAAGCGGAGAGATTTTTTGACCCGCGACGTGCCGCAAATTCAAAGCTCTGGACTTCAAACTTAAAGTAGTTTGTTAAGAGTAAGAACTTTTCGGCATTACGTCGGGAAATAATCTTGCGATGAATTGCAGGGGGGATAAGGCAATTGCGAATATAGCAATCTGCCTGCAGCGCAGACAGAAGAAAAAAAGGTGGAGAGTCGATCTGTAAGCCGGGTTCTGTCGTGAACAGTCATTCGTCTACGATGGCCATCACTGGACATCTTTAGCAACCTACCCGGTCCCAGCGCGGGCCACGCCTTGGGACCCTATTTGGTCTTGCTCCAAGTGGGGTTTACCTAGCCACGAACTGTTGCCAGTCGTGCGGTGCGCTCTTACCGCACCTTTTCACCCTTACCGGCGCCGAAGCGCTTAGGCGGTTATTTTCTGTGGCACTTTCCGTAGGCTCACGCCTCCCAGGCATTACCTGGCACTTCGCCCTATGGAGCCCGGACTTTCCTCCCCCCCCTAATTTTCATAGAGGGCAGCGACTGTCCAATCGACTCTCCGGCGCGAAGATTAACTGTACAGAGCGTATAGAACAAGCGTTAAAAGCCGCAAGGCAGGTTGATTTGCCTGACTTGCGGCCTTTAGCCACGGGCTAGAACACAAAGAAATATCAAAGTGCCATCACCCGATATCAATTATTACTCACTTTTCTGCTTTTCAAGTGCAACTTGGTACAACACGTTTTTGCGCTCACCGGTTATTTCAGCTGCAAGTGCAGCAGCACGCTTGAGCGGCATTTCTTTAAGCAGCAAGTCGAGAATACGCATTGCCTCACTGCTGACCGCGTCTTCCGTTTCTGGCGCAGTCCAGCCGGCAACCAGAACCACACACTCGCCGCGCTGCTGGTTACTGTCGCTTTCAACAAAAGCGCGCAGCTCGGACAGGGGCAAACCTTTGAGCGTCTCGAATGTTTTAGTCAGCTCACGCGCCAGCAATGCCGGGCGCTCGGGCCCGAATACCAATTCAAGATCTTGCAGGCACTCAAGAATACGGTGCGGGGCCTCGTAAAAAATCAGTGTGCGCGGCTCTTCCTTAAGTAATTGCAGCCGCGAACGACGCCCAACCGCCTTGGCCGGCAGGAACCCCTCAAAGATAAAGCGATCAGAAGACAGCCCCGCAGCCGACAAGGCGGCGATCAAGGCGCAGGCTCCCGGCACGGGCACGACCTTGATCCCGGCAGCGCGCGCCTGACGCACGAGGTGATAGCCGGGGTCGGAGATCAGCGGGGTACCGGCATCCGAGATCAATGCCACATCTTCACCCGCCAGCAAACGCTGGATAAACCGACTGCCTTCATCACGCTCGTTATGCTCGTGACAGGCACCCAGCGGCGTGGAGATACCAAAATGCTGCATCAAGCGCAGGGAGTGGCGCGTGTCTTCGGCCGCAATCAGCGATACATCACGCAATACCTTGAGCGCACGCGCACTGATGTCGTCCAGGTTACCGATGGGCGTGGCCACCACATAAAGTGAGCCAAGAACGGAATTCATATCACCTGGAGCAGTCAAAACGCACACCTCATAAGAGTTAAAGGCGCCATTGTAGCGCGTAGAGCCCTCATGAACGCACCCACCCTGCAGGCCGCAAAACGCCAACCGGGTAAACTTTTAATGCCACAACGTACATAACGCATCTAAATTCAGGCTTTATTGCCTCTAACATCGCGCCCCGGCCAGTGCTTGGGTACACTTCCCAACTCATTTGATCGAGTATCAGGAACACTACATGATCGCTTGCCTGCGGCTGTTCACTGCCCTCTGCCTTGCTGCCCTGCTGGCGGCTTGCGCCAGCTCGCCCTCGTCCAGCCTTGGCGAACTTCCACGGACCCCGGATGCCAGCCTTGAGCAATTGCTCCAGCAGGCCACCGAGAGCACCAATCCGGAAAAGGCCGCCCTGTTGCGCCTGTCGGCAGCCGACCTTGCCCTGCGCCAGCAAAACAACGCCCGCGCCGCGCAGATCCTGGCCATGGTCCCGCTGGACCAGCTCAAGCCCGCACAACAGGTTTTTGCCAACACCCTGGCAGCCGAACTGGCGATGAACCGCAATGATCCCAAGGCCGCAGTCGCCGCCCTGAATCATCCAAGCACATCGATCCTGGGCGAGCTGCCCGTCGACCTGCAAGTGCGCACCCGTACCGTGCATGCCCGCGCCCTGGAGGCTGACGGCCAGGCCCTGGCCGCCGCCCGTGAGCGCGCAGCGCTGAGCCCGAACCTGACCGGCGATGCCGCCAACAGCAACAACGACGCTATCTGGGCACTGGTGGCCAGCTTGCCGGCCGAGCAACTGCACGCCCAGGGCAATGATGTACTGAGCGGCTGGATGTCCCTGGCCCTGGCGGTGAAAAGCGCCGGCACCCTGCAAGACCAACAGAACGCGATTGATCAATGGCGCGCACAGAACCCGGCCCACCCGGCCGCTATCCAGCTGCCGACCCCACTGGTCAAGCTCAAGGAGCTGGCCAGCCAGCCCCTGACCAAGATCGCCCTGCTGCTGCCACAGGACGGCCAACTGGCCTCGGTGAGCAAAGCACTGCGTGATGGCTTTATGGCTGCACATTATCAGGCCCAGCAAGCCGGCCAGAACCCGCCGAGCATTCAGTTCTATGACAGCTCGCGCCTGACCTCGCTGGACGAGTTCTACCGCCAGGCACAAGCCGACGGCGTGCAACTGGTGGTTGGCCCACTGGAAAAAAACCTGGTCAAGCAACTGAACAGCCGCCCGCAACTGCCGATTACCACCCTGGCCCTGAACTACAGCGAGGGCACCCAAGGCCCGGCGCAACTGTTTCAGTTCGGTCTGGCGGCTGAAGACGAAGCC
>NZ_WIVQ01000076.1:0-20750 GCF_009600545.1 Pseudomonas sp. FSL R10-1339
GCGGTCAATAGCGCCAAATTCAGCGGGATTTTCAACTTACTGCGCGGTTGCGGCAAGTTGATCGGAGCTTCCCTAGGTCCCTTCCGATCTCTACAAATTTAAACTCACTACCTTCAGGGCCTATTGATTCAAGCGCAGACATGAAACTTTCAAAATTTTGCTTCTCAATAGACGCCCATGTTTTATCCATGATGAAATATCTATTAATCAACCATTGCTTACTATCACCAGACCAATCCCCATGCAAGGACTTGATTCCGTTAGATTTATATATTTTGCAGCTTCTTCAACTGGTAGCTCACGAGACATCCCATCAATTACTTTATACTTTATACTTCTACTTGCGCCTATAAACAGCGGACTTAAATAGTCAACTCCCTTATCATACGAGCGCATAACAGTGCGGTTTACCTCGCTAGGCGGGGGAGTACTACTAGTTTTAAATTTACCTTTCCTATAACCACCCCCAACTGAATTTTTACCAAGACCCACCCTGATTTTTTTTGGGCCATCTTGCATATCAACCCAAAATTCTGACTCTTCGCTAACACTTGAGTATGTTACCCCAGAAACATCAAAACAATGAGCCAAACAAACTAAAACTGATGTTTTACCACAACCATTAGGCCCCGCTAAAACGTTGAATCTCGCATTAAATTTCACATCAAGAACTTCAAATTTTCTTACATTTTCAACATGAAGTCTTTCTATATATCTAGTCATATTTCTAAAATCCCATCAATGTTCGATATGCTTTACCTTCGTCATATTGATTTATCTAGAGGCAAAAAGCCATTAGCCACAGATCTTCATACGCTGAGAGATAAAACCAAAATTGACATTTAGCAACTGATGGTTGATATTTGTGCCCACTCTCCCACCACAGAGCGAGGCAACACCATGCACGACACTGCAACCCTGCACATCCACCCAGCGTGCGCCAGTAACCGTCGACTGATCGAGCAGCTGCAAGCCACCACCGGCTGCTTGGTCATCCTCCACAACCGCAAGCCCCGACTGGTCCCGCACAGCAACCGCCCTGCCCCGTTCGATCCGAACAACGGAGGGCATGCAGCATGAACCGGTTTGCTTTGACTGATAAAACCCTTCGCCTGCTGGCTGCGCAGGTCAATTTGAACGGCACGTTTAACCACTCGTGCAGTTTCAAAAATACCAACCTGCCGTTGATTTTCGTGCTGCAGGTTGAACGCAGCCCCACCAACACGCTTTTCACCATTGTTACCGGCGACGAGAAGCACAGCCTCAAGCTGAACGATGCCGACAAAGACAAGCACCTGGTGCTCGCTGACTTTATTGAGTCCATCGCCAATGGCCGCATGGATACTGCCGAGCCGGCAACACCGCGCGTGCGTGCTGAATCTGTCGACCGCGGCCAGCTACTGGATGCCCATCAACAAGAGCAGTTGCACCATCTGGTACGCCAAGGCGGCTCGTTGAAGCTCGATATCGGTCTGGATGAGGCTGTCAGCCTGGCAGTGCATCGCACGCAAAGCCGTAAAGGCATCACGGCGATTCTGGTAGCCGGCGACAGTTGCCCGCGCACTCAGTGCTTCACAGCCTATGGCAACGATCAACACAGCTTTGACCGGCTGCTGCAGTCGCTCGATCACTTGGCTGCGTCGGCCACTCCTGCCGCACTTGCAGCTTAGGGGGTGTTATGGAACGCACCCTCGCCAAAGCCGCCATGCGCCTGGGTACGACCCGGCCAAAAGTGATCAAGTTGATGCGTGAAAAAGGTCTGCTCAATGAGCGCAACTTGCCCGCCTACCCGGTTCGGGATCGTGAGTATTTGCGGGTCAAGGACAGCAACTGGTTCCACGCTGAACTCGGTATGCAATACAGCCAATCAACCCGGGTACGTCAGCCCGGTATCGCTTGGCTGGCCGAGCAGTTAGGCCTGGCTCTTCCAGCAATTCCGGCTGATCACCGTGACGTGGCCTAGGGAATACGCTCGGCAGATCGTGGCCATGCCGACACGCGAGGAGCGCAATGCTGCGCTCCTTGAAGTGCCGGAACATTTGCGCGAGCTGACCAAGCGTCACTGCCTGAATGCATGGAACCACCCAGCACGTCACCCACCCAAAGCGAGTACGCCAGACCATGAGTAATGCCAACCAAAGCCCGCTGCGGCTATTGCCTGCACCGGATGCGGCCACCGTAGAGCTGCTGTATCGCAACTTCGGTGACGTACTTATCCCCCTCGACAAGCTGCGCGTGCAGTACTTCCGCCACCTCAACGAGCAGTCGTTTGCAGCAGAGATCATCAGCGGCCGGATTCAATTACCCGTAACCACCCTCGACAGCAGCCGCAAGGCTCCTAAGTTCGCTCATATCCGGCACGTTGCCGCGCTGATCGATATCCGCGCATACAAGGCGGACGAAGAGCTGGCCAGGTCACAAACCGATACCCCGAACCAAGACGATTAGCCAGACGCTGCCACCACCAGCGCTGAACAGGAGCACACCACATGACCCCTACCCAGATCTGTGCGCTGATCTTTTTGATATTGAACGTGGCCTTGCTGTATTGGCTCGGCTACCGCAACGGCCTGGCCGATGGCCGCAAGTATCAACCCGAACCCCGCACCCGGAGAAAAGCGGCATGACGCACTCACTGACCAACCGCTTGCCCCTGCCCGCTTTGCTCCGCAACGCCAACGGGATCGACACGCCTGTAAAAAACAGTCTCTGCTGCGCAGCAGCAGGCATTACCAAAGCTTTTCGCGCCACTGCGGGGGTGCTTATACCCCACGTAAAGCTGCGCGAGGCAGCCCACCCTGATGCCTCGCTAAACGCTCAAAATCGCCCGCTCGCGCAGCCTGTGGTGGGGTATACGCACCCAGGTACCGCTATTAAAGGGGATGACCATGCGTAAAGAGCTAATCAAAATTAGCGAATACCAACGCCGCCGCTGGGGTGAGAACGGGACACCGCTCTGCTCACAAGCCATCCGCAATTACATCCGCAACGGTAAGCTGCCGGGCGAGCAGATAGGCTCGCTCTGGTATGTGGACTGGAACGCACTGAACATAGCTGACGGCAACGATCTGGTCGCTATGGTGCTGAGAGGGGTTGCCTGATGGCGCCTCGGCCACGCAACAGTGCGAACAAGCACCTGCCGCAGAACCTGTACTTTGATCCACGGCGCTCGACCTACCGCTACCGTCGCCCCAGCGACGGTAAGTGGTTTCAATTCGGTACCGATCGGATCAGGGCCATTGATGCCGCAAAACAGCTCAACCTGGCCTTTATGCAAGGCGCCGATCTCTTCCGTTCCGTCATGGGTAATCCGTCGGGCTCCTTTGCTGGCTTTCTGGATAAATACGAAGCCGAGATCTTGCCTCCCCGCGAGCTGGCCAAGGGTACGCTCGGCCTGTACGCCGTTCACTTCAGACGCTTTCGAAAGTATTTCGAGGGCAAAGCCGTCGATCAAATAACCATACGCATGGTTGCCGAGTTGCTGGACACACTGACCCCAAGAAGTGCCAATCAAAGCCGCGCACTGCTGGTGGATATTTTCAATCATGCTGCGTCCAAAGGCTTATGCCCGGATAACCCTGCATCGAGCACCATCAACCGTATCGAGAAGAAGCAACGTAAACGCCATACCGTGGAAGGCCTGAAGGCGATCAGGGAGGTGGCCCCACCCTGGCTGCGCAACGCCATCGACTTGGCACTGATCACTGCTCAGCGGCGCTCAGACATTCTGGACATGCGCTTTGATGGCGTCCGGGATGGGTTTCTGTACCTGGTACAAAAGAAGACAGCCAAGGCCAGTGATACGGCGTGGATTCGCTTCAAGGTGACTGACGAACTGCAGACCGTCATTACCCGCTGCCAGGACAATATCGCTTCCCCCTTCCTGATTCATCGCAAGCCACAACGACTGCTACAGAAACAGGCCCAGACAAAAGAGCACTGGACGAAGATTGAAGATCGCTACCTGACTCAAGCCTTCAAAGATGCTCGGGACTTGGCGGGTTGTTACGCAGACTGGAAAGAAGAGGAAATGCCGGGCTTTCACGAAGTGCGCGCGCTGTCGCTGCACCTGTACAAAAAAGCCGGAAAAGATGGCCAGGCCATTGCAGGCCATGCCAGCGAGACCATGACCAAAAACTACCAGAAAGACCACGCCGATGTGATCTGGTCGGATGCAATTCCAGACCTGAATATCAGTGAAATCACCGGATAGTTTTGCGCGCATTTTGCGCCAGTTTTGCGCAGGCCAGAAACGAGAAAGGGGACCAAGCACCTAAGTACTTGATCCCCTTACAGAATATGGTCGGGACGGAGTGATTCGAACACTCGACCCCTAGCACCCCATAAAGGTAAATTATAATCCAGCAGCGTCCTACAAGATCCAAGATCCTGTCATAACACCCTGAAAATGTTGATCTTACCTGCTACCACTGTCCATTAGCATCCGCTAACATCCCCCTAAAGCTCATCTCAATTCACTACCAATTCACTACCAATTCACTACCAAGAGCAAGCGTATGGCCAACATTACAGATAAGGCGATGAAGGCCAAGCCTGGCCAAACTCATAAATGGATGAGTGAAGTCACGATTTGGGGTCATGGATCACTTCTGGCCCGAATCACTCCATCGGGCGACCGCCTTTTCTACTTCCAATACACCAATGAGACAGGCAAGAGATACGCTCTCCCGATCGGTACCTATGGTGCCGGGGATGATTCCGCAACAATGACTCTTTCGGATGCACGACAGAGAGCAATGGAATTGGCCAGCCTTCATAAAACAGGCATCAAAAACATCCGTGAGCACCTTGAGTCCGAAGAAGCTGCACGTATCGCTGCCCGCAATGCCGAGCTAGCACGGTTAGACGCAGAGAGAGCCACTGCAGAAACCGAGCTAGCCCGCCAGGCCTCCCGCAAGAGCGTTGCCGAGCTGTTTGAACACTGGGCCAGGGTCGATTTGATCAATCGAAAAGATGGCGGTGCAGAAGTGCGTCGAATGTTTGAAAAAGACGTATTGCCTTTTCTAGGCCAATACGCTGTAGCAGACGTGAAAAAAGGCCACATCACAGAAGTGACCGACACCATGCTTGCCAGAGGCGTCAACCGCGCTGCAAAAATAGCCTTCTCCTTGATGCGCCAAATGTTCAGATTCGCAGTAGACCGTGACCTCATAGAACACGATCCCAGCGCCAGTATCCGAAAAGCAAAAATTGGCGGTAAAGACGTCGAACGCGACCGCGTATTGACTGATGATGAAATTCGTAGCCTTGCGAAGAAAGCTCCAGAGGCGGGACTTCTAATGACGACGGAAGCTGCAATCTGGATTGCACTTTCCACCTGCTGCCGCATCGGTGAGCTCCTAAATAGTCGTTGGGAGCATGTGGATCTCAAGCAGCGCACTTGGCTAATTCCTGCTGAGCACAGCAAGAATGGCAAGCCGCATACTGTTTTCCTATCAAACTTCGCTGTAAGTCAGTTCGAGCGAGTTCAGAGCATCAATAGCAGGTCGGCCTGGTGCTACCCAAATACCGATAACAGTGGTCCAGTCAACTCCAAGACCGTGACCAAACAGCTGGGTGATCGTCAACGCCAGCCTGAGCAAGGAACAATGAGCCGACGCAGTGCTAAAGCTCAAAGCCTGCTGCTTCCGGGTGGTAAATGGACTCCTCATGACCTTCGTCGCACAGGCGCAACGTTAATGACCGCACTGGGAGTGATACCTGAAGTGGCTGAGCGCTGCCTAAATCACACCGAAGACAATAAGGTGAAGCGAATCTACCAGCGCCACAGCTATACAGCCGAAATGACTGCCGCATGGAGCCTACTAAGCGAACACCTTGAGATACTCATAAAACCAAAGGCTACGGATATAAAAACACCTCAGATTTTGGCGCCATCATAGCGCCCAGTTGAAGTTTCCAAAGTCATTGGGCTAGTTAAAAACTAGTAGCCATGAGTCGCCCTTAATGAAGATAAATGCCTCCAAGACTTGTACACACAACTAGAGAAAACCCTTGTCGACCTGCCAGGGCTCTGGCAGGTCGACATAGAAGTCGCACACTACTTGAGTGAGAGTTTTCTCTTCAACTCATCACCGATCAAACTGATATTAAGTTCCTTACCCGGGTTGTTATTGCAAAAATCCGTCAACACCGAGATGTAAGCCGCGCCTAAACCTTTCGTCAGCGTAGCCGCGGTTGTCGCGGCAATGGTGCCGCCTACCGCACTGCCCACGCCTGGAATCATTTTAAGCAGACCCGTCACTACCGCTCGCCCCAGCAGGCTTGCCGCGCTCGAACCCAGTGCCGAGGCCACCAGGGTGGTCAATGCACTGGTGCTGACTTCCATGCCAAAGGTCACGCCAATCTTGGCAAGCATCCCGACTTGAATGGGTACCAACACGAACGAGTCAGAAAAAGGAATCGGTGTAGCCCCGGCCGCCGCCGCTAGGCCGCTGGCAATCAATACTTCCTTTTCAGCCTGCTCGACTTTGATTTTCATGGAAGATTGATGCCGCGAGTTCAATGCATTGGCGAATGCACGCTTTTTTGCTTCGGGGATCAGCCTCGCAGATTCATAGATCAGCTCGTCGATACCTTTGACCCCGAACTTGAAAACGTTGCCTTCGTCGTCTTCGATCTGTTGCGCCTCTGCGCGCACCCGTACTACGGCTGAAGCGCCGGGCAGCAGCTTTTTGACCTCGACGTGAAAGTCAATGTCCTTGGCGAACATGCTTTTGGTGACAACCGCCACCACTGGAATGGATTTATCGATCAACACACGACAGAGGTCGATTTCCGCCTGCTCAACGCGATCACCGCCTTCCTGGATGCAAATCCATGCCGCATGGATGTGCTTGTTTTCATCGTGATGCCCCGCACGCACCTCAAGGAAGTTCTCCAGATCCTTGAGAATGGTCGCGTAGTCCTTCAACTCCAGACCTTTGCTGTCGATGATCGTGATTGGATGGCCTTCCTTGGTGATCTCTTCAATCTGCTGCGTCACCGGGGTGCCGGAGCCGGTCTTCGCCAACTGCCCACGGAACACCGTGTTGATCAGGGTGCTTTTACCCACGCCCGTCTTGCCTGCGACGACGATATTGACCTTGCCAGAACCCCGCACGGCGTCACGAATGACGTCATCAATCGCGTCCTGTTGCCGATCAGCTACTTCCACCATTACAGCCTCCTTAAATATTCAAATGATCAACACATCACATCGTTTGCAGCTGCTTGCAGGCCGCTGCGTTTATTTCCACGAACGCATCCCACGTCATCGTCCTTTGATAATTCAGTTCGTATTGCCGATCCACGCGGCAGATATCCGGCCGGTTTGCGTAGATACGGCAGCCACCATCGGCCTCGTCCAAATGCCTGCACACCCCGTCACCCCGGTCCATCCCGGCTGTTTGCGGCAACAGGTGGACACGCTTGCAGCACTGCATGCAGCGGTTGCAGGGGAATGCCTGGCGGTGTTCAGACATAGGTGTCCAGGGTGACCTGGCACTGCACCAGCAGTTCGCGGTCTTCGCTGAGCTTGCGCTCGGTCTGGCTGAGGCTGCCGCGCAAGGCCTTAAGCTTGTCGTTGACCAGCGCAAAGTTGCTCTTGATATTGGCTTCCACCACCTCGGTCAGTGCCCGCGAGAATTCCCAGGCAATGTCGTCGCCCAGGCTCTTGATCGCCTGGTCGCGCCGCTCACGCTCCTGCTGCTCCTGACGGGCCTGTTCTTCGAGGCGTTGCTGCTCCGGGTCGCCGGCAAAAGCTGTATAAATCAATTTGCCGACCTGGTAGACGACGCCGATGGCAGGCAGCACCTTGCCTACAACCTGCTCAGCCACTTTGCCCATGGTGATCGGGCCAATACCCTTGAACAGGGTGGGCAGCCACTCCTTGCCCAACTTCATCACCGTCACCACATGCTCGGTCTTCAGCGCTCCGCCCGCCTGGCGCACACCCGCTTCCAGCAAGCTCATATCGACGGCCGAGCCTGTAGCCCCGGAGGGTTCGCCAGCTGAAGCGCCGGGGATATTCAACGCGCCCGTGGACGGCATGTCTGCGTGCTGCACGCGGACTTGGTCGAGCATCTCTTCGAGCAGTTGTGCAGCATCCAGCGCCAGGCGTTTGAGCTCGTCATCCAGCTCGCCACACACTTGTTCGTTGGCGCGCCGGATCAGCCCGTCGATCTTGGTTTGGGCGCCCTCGGCGTCCTGGTGCATCGCCATCATCGCGCCCTTGGACACCCCGGCCGCCTTGGCTTGTACCGAAGCTTTAAGCAGCGAGCGCAGATCAATCTCACGCCGTGCGATTTGCGCGTAAAACGCATCGATGCGAGCGCTGGAGGCCTGGTCGCGCTGTTGGTCCAGCAGCGCCAACGTCTCACCCAGGAAACCGCTCAAATCGGTGGCCACGCCGGCAACAATCTGACGCTGCTCTATCGAGGCAAAGAAGTGGTTGAGCTCACTTTCGAACTTCGGAAAGCCCGAGTTCTGCAGCAGATTGCCTTTGTGCTCAAGCTTGGCCTTGAGCGCCGACCGGGCGTTGACCTCTAGGATGGGAATAGCCTGCAACACTGGCGGCAACCCGCGCGCCTGGGCCATTTGCTGGAGGCGTTCGCGCAGTTGGTCCTTGATTCGCTCGGCTTCCAGCGGCTCCAGCGGGTTCTTGCGGTTGAGCACCAGGAAAATCTGTTTGTTGCGTGCGACCAACTCCAGCAGCGCCGAAAGCGTGGCTTCTTCTTCGACAACGCCCAACGGGTTGACCACAAAGATCACCACGTCGGCGCCATACAACTGCTCGCGCGTCACCTGCTCGTGGGCTTGCGGTGCGTCGATACCCGGCGTATCGAGGATCTCGAAGTCGCCCCAGCGGTAGCCCTGGATCTTGTAGGTTTCCGGCGTATCGGCAACCTGCGCCTGCTCGGCGCCGAGCAACGCATTGATCAGCGTGCTTTTGCCCGCGTTGTATACGCCGTAAACCATGATGGTCGCCGCAGCGCTGGCCTTCCGAGCCGCCACCATCTTGCGGATGGCCGGTGTAGCCGAGGGGTTGTACACGGCACACAGCTCGTCCACGTCATCGTAGAGCGACAGGACGTGGGACATTGGGGGTTGTTGAGTCATGGCTGTGGAGTCTCCACGAGGGAATCGAGTCTGTCGTTCAAGCGGGTAATCTCGGTGACGAGCACCTCGCAATAACGCTGCATGCTGGCGCGCACCGGTTCATACAGGCCCATGACGTGTTCGGCCAGCAAGGCCGGTACGGCGTTGGCGTAAGCGTCGAGGGCGGCTTGACGCTGCTCCTCCAGATTGTCACCGACCACCACTTGGTGCGTTTCATAGCGAGCCTTGGCACTGCGACCGGCAAGACTGGAAGCACTGCCAATGGACGCACCGAGGAGCGCTCCGGGTATGCCTCCCACAGCAAATCCCAACGCGGCGCCCAACAGTGTCCCACCCGCGCCCCAGGCCGTCTTGGTCCCCGATTCGGTGCCGGTTTGGTATTCCTTGGCAACAGTCACTTCGCGGTATTCAGGCAAGGCGCTTAAGCGGCTTGCGTCGAAGGCGCGGCGCAACCCGGCTTGCTGTGTCTTGTCGATTTGCTTCATCGCGTCATCAGCCCGGTCACCCAGAACACGCGTCAGATGGTCTCGCAGCTTGCCTTCAAGCTTTTCGTCGTAGCCGGCGTCGAACAGTTGATTGACGTAGCGACTCATCTGCGCGGCGCCCGCCAGACCCAGGTTGCGCACTTCCTGCTCGATGGCTTTGCCCTGCTCGCGGATCTGCTGCTCGAAGACATTGGCCAGATCCGCCACAAGGGCCAGATCCGCCGCAGTGTCCTTGATCGCGTTGCTCAAGTTTTTCATAGGCGTGGCCAGCTTGAGCTGCAGCGCATTACTGTCGCAGATGGCCTTGAGCGTCTGAAACAATTCCCCCACACCACTGGTATCCAGAGCATCCGGGCGGGTTTGCGCGAAGCGTGTCGACAGCGGCACAACACGAGTGTATTTCAGCGCTTTGTCGTCCAGCCTCTGCAACTCGTTGTTCACATAATCGACTTGTGCCTGCCGATCCTTCGCCGGCTTCATGACGACCTCACACACCGCGTTGCCGTCGTCGTCCTCATCTTCCTCGGTGGTATCACTGCCGGTCAGCAACACCATCAATGACTTCTCGTCGGCCAGCAACTCACCGATTTCGCCCATATCCGAAGCCCTGCCCGGGGCTTGGGAACTCATGGTGTAGAGGATCAGATCAGCGTGCTCGACGTACTCCCGCGCCAGGTCACCATTGGCCCGGTTGACCGAATGCAGGCCGGGCGAATCGACCCAAGTCAGGCCGGGCAAGCGAAAGCCCTGGATCGAGCTGGTCGCTTCGGTTGCGCCGACGCGAAACTGCAAATTCTGTTCGGCCTCCTTGTGCTTGTCACCGCCTTCCACCGCGGTCTGCTCAGCAGAGAAGTACACCGGTTGAACCTTCGCCTGCGCCTTCAACTGCGCCGTAGGCTCGCTATGGCCCCAGGCGACGTAGTTACCCAGTGAGCTCTTGCCGGACTTGACCTTGCCGTAGACGAATACCAGCAGGGAATCGTTGACGTTTTCGCGGAATTCCGCACCCTTGACGCGGGCGTTGACTTGTTTTTGCCACACATCGAACTGGTCCGCCAGACGCTGCGACAGACCTTGCGCCAGCTTGTGCAACGGGTTGTCGCTGCTGACAGCGCCGAGCAGCGCCTGGGTGTGCTCGAGGTTGCTGGAGATAAACTCCTGGCGCAGCAAATTAAACGTACGATCCTTGGCGTGGATATCGCTTTTCTGCTCTTCAAACTGGGCCTGGAGTCTTTCGAAAGCACCCATCAATTCGTCACGGGTCACGGCATTCATACCAACTGCTCCACGGTATTTTTCAATTTCTGCAAACGCTTGATTCGCGCCGCCGATTGCTGGAGTTGAGCCTGGGCCTGCTGCTCCGCCTGTTGGGCAGCCAGCGGCGCGGTAAGGGACTCAAGCACATTGAGTTGCAAAAGGAAGCGCTTGGATTTCACCGCAGAGAACGCCGAGTCAGCGTGCAGAATGATTTTCATCACATCGCCATACGCTGAGCCCGAATATTGCTGGTTGGCGACGGCCTGCTCCAGCTGAGTGGCCGTCTTTGCGGGGCCCATTACCCTCATAGGCTGACCCAGGGTTTGCGCGGCGCTGTTGAGCTGGGTTTTCAATTGCTCGCGGCGATCTTTTTCCAGGTTCGAGATTCGATCCTTCAAGCCTTGCTGCTCTCGCTCACGTTTGGCAGCACGTTCCTGCTTGCGGCGCTCGGCATCACCAGAGCTTGAAGAGCTGGATGAGCTCGAAGACGGGCTGTCATCAGACACAGCCTTGACAATAGCTGTCACGGCGGCCACCGCAGCGGCACCAATCAACCAGGGTAGAGGCATTGCAAGTCTCCTTGACTTAAAGGCTGTTCAACTTTTCGCGGGCGGTGCGGATCTCGGCGGTCTTGGCCGAAAAACTGCTTTGAACGCTGCTCATCAGTTCGATAAAGGCGGTGGCTGTGCGGGTGTAGGCCGCGCAGAGTGTCTGGATCTGTACTTGCTCTTGCTCGATGGCCTGGTCGAGCGCTGCGCTCAATTCCTCACGGCGTTCCACCAGGCGCTGCTGGCGAGCCGCAGCGAGTGACGGGGCCATCTCGCTCGACATTTGGTCAAGGTGCAAGGCCAGGCCAGGAATGCCGCTTTTGGCCTTCATCCCTTCTCGGCCCAACTCAACACCGCGCTGATAACGGCGGCTAGAGACTTCAAAGCACGTCGGCTGGAACCCCAGGCAACGTAGCACCTGGCCTTCAATGCGCTCACGCACCTGCGCCATCGCGTCGTTCTGATCCAAGTCCAGAAGACTGAACACCAGCACTAGCCGCTGTTCGAGCGCATCGCCATGGGCGTCACGCAGTTTGAGCAGCAGGTTGACTTGTTCCTCGTCCAGCTCCCCCGGAGGCGCGTGAACGAACAGCACGATATCGGCGATATCGAGCCCTTCCATGGCCTGCCGGCTGTCGCTCTGGTCGATGCCCAGGCCCGGTGTATCGACCAGCACGTAGTGCTCAAGCTCAAGTTGCTGGTTTTCGCGGGTGGTACGCACCGCGCCGGTGGCGAAATATTCCTGGTGTACATGCCCGCTCAGCATGTTGAGCAACGAGCTTTTGCCAGCCTTGACCAACCCCCAGGCAGCGATGCGCGGCTTGAGTGGCGCGGTCTCCGTGTGTTGCTGCTGGAGACGTTTGCACTCGGCCTCTAGCGCATCGATGTACAGCACTGCTTGATCCATAAACCTAAAACTCCTTGGGGCGCCATCGTCCAACGACAGCGCGTTGTGCGGCTGAGGTATATCAAGACATCTACAATAATGCCACATTGCCATGATCGACCGCAGCCGCGTTATTCATGCCTACCGCCGTGCGGCTTAAAGCTCCCGTCGTGCCATAAGCTCCGCTACGGTTGCCTCAAGCCAGCCCGCCGTACGCATTTTCAGGGCGGTGCTGCCGCACTTCGGGCAGGTGACGAACCAGTCGCCGGGCATCAATGCATCGCTGCGCGGTGCAATGGTTTTCTTCCAGTTGCAGTCTTCACACACAAACGTGAAGGGCCTGGGTTTTATCGGCATGAATCGGTTCTCCTATAGAGCAATGCTGCGGATTATTCCTCGACCGGGATCAGCGCCTGCAGGATTTCCAGCTTTCGCTGCAACTGCGCGACGTGCTCTCGCTCGGCTCGCAACGCCGAACGCAGTTCGCGGTTTTCCGCTTCCCAGATCTGCGCCCAGTGCAAATCCTTCTGATAATGCGCGACCATTTTCCAAAGCTCGCTCAACTTCAAACACTGCTGTACCAGTACCAGCAGGATGACGCCCATCACCACCAATGCACCCGTCGAAACCACTTCCGGCATACTCATGCTCACATCCTTTCATGTCTTCGATGTATTCCGAAGACAGATACACGATATGTAGTGATTTACGACAGGTCTAGAATGTAGACTTATACAGGTAAAGTATTCAAACACATGGAGCGGGTATGAAACGCAAGCAATCCATCGAACAAGTGCGCTGGGACCTGGCACTTCGCTATCGTTTGATCGAGACCGTCGCCTGGTGGGAAGGCCGACTGACCACGGGTCACTTGATCCAGAGCTTCGGCATCAGCCGCCAGCAAGCCTCTAAGGACATCAACACCTACATCAATGAACATGCGCCCCGAAACTTGACATATGACAAGCAACGCAAGGGCTACGTACCGAGCAAGAATTTCAAACCGCTGTTCATCGATGACAGCGCCAGTGCCTACCTGCACCTGCTTTACCAGAACAATGAACGGGCACCGCACATCGACGGGCTGGCCCTGGCTTACGCCCACACCAAGGTGCTCGAAGTCCCCGACCGGCCGATTCGGCCAGAAATCCTGCGGCCCTTGCTCGCGGCCTGTCGCGACGGTTTGCGCCTGGAGACCGAATACGTTTCGCTCAACACCCCGAACGTGGAAATCCGCCTGATTGCCCCTCACACCCTGGTGTACACAGGGATGCGCTGGCATGTGCGCGCTTACTGCGAGAAAAACCGCCAGTACCGAGATTTTGTGCTGAGCCGCCTGCGCGGTGAGCCGGACCTGCTGGACGCTTCGCACAACACACGCGAGCTGGATGATGACTGGAATACCGAAGTGCCGATCATCTTCGCCCCCGATGGCCGCTTGAACGCCGCGCAGCAGGCCATCATTGAAACCGACTTCGGCATGACGGACGGGCAACTGGTGGTCGCCAGTCGCAAGGCACTGGTGAAGTACGTATTGCGCCGCTATCAGATCGACCCGAGAAACCAGGCCACCAACCCTGAGGCCCAACAGATCGTGGTCAGCAATATCAAGGAGCTGAGGCCGTGGCTCATGCATGATTGAGGCCCATCTCCTGCCAGAGACGCAGCGCACGGAGGCAATTGTCGATCTCAGCCGTGAGTAACCGCTGCGCCAGCGCGTGATGGCAGTTGAGCAGGGCAATATTGCGCACGGTATTGCCCTGGTGGTTCTTCGCGCTCAGATCAAGGCCGAACGTCACATAGCGGTCGATGAAGTATCGGGCGGCCTTCAAGTGGCCGTTGACCAGCAGCCAATGCAGCGGCGTGTTCCCCAACCCATCACGGTCATTGAGGCTCGCGCCCAGCCGGTAACGGGCTTGCAGGGTTTTAACATTGCCGTATCGCGCAGGCAGGTGGATGTACTTGTCGTGGGGCATAAAGCTACCCCGGCCGGCCCAGGCTCGAAGCTGCGGGTTGCCCTGGGCACCGAGTGACTCCAGCGTGTCGATCAGGCCGCTGCGGTTCAGCCGGTAGGCCATGTCCAGCGGTGTGTCGCCTGCCAGGTCGCGCTGATTCAACCCCTGCGGGTCGAGTGGCTGTACATCATCGAGCAACACACAGAGGTGCCAGTCGCTGAGGCCAAGCTCAGCCCTATCATCGATGCGATCAAGCATAGCGATCGACTGCGCCGTATCTGACCGCCATGCACAGGCCGTTGACCAGGCTCATCTCATGTGGCGTCATGCAGCGCACGGCGGTCAGGTCCGGGCTGGCGACGATGCATGCCAGGGATTTGGCGCGACTGACGGCCACGTTCAAGCGGTTTTTCGAGTATAGAAAACCGATGTCGCGCGGCAGGTAATTTTCGTTGGAAGTCGCCATCGACACGATGACAATCTCCGCTTCCTGCCCCTGGAATTTATCCACCGTACCCACGCGAGCGCCTGCGGGCAGAACTTGTTTGAGCACTTGCACCTGCAAGTTATAGGGCGCCACCACCAGGATGTTGTCGACACCGATCGCATGTTCCTCACCGTCGCTATCGATAAACCGCTGCTGCGAAAAATATGCATAAAGCGCCTGAACTTGCGCCGCCTCTTCGTCCGAACTCTGGCTGTTGCCATCGTGCTCCACAGGGCAAAACATCAGCCCGCTGCCTGGAATATGCGGGCACTGACCATCCAGCAGCAACACCCGTCGCTCGGTGCCGGGGGCCGAAGACAGCTGCCCTTCGTACACCGCCTGTGAAATAAACGAACAGACGTGCGGGTGCATTCGCCAGGTTTGCGCCAGGAACACCCCGCGATCCGCCGCGATAGTGGGCGTGCCATCCAGCAGGTAGTCGAGGATGGAATCCCCGGAGCGGCCCGGATGCACACCTTGCACCGGCTGCGACAATTGCATCTGGTCGCCCATCAGAACGATGTTTCGCGCAGCCAAGCCCATCGTGACCAGATTCGCCACACTCACCTGACCAGCCTCGTCGATGAAGAGGTAGTCCAGTTGCTCAGTGAAGACGGGGTCGGAAAATAGCCAGGCAGTGCCGGCCGTCAAGTTGATGTTCGGCCCCCAAGCATCGAGGAACTCCTTTTTTTCCTCGATGGAACGGATGCAGCGGCCGTTGAACTCCGTGCCTTCGCCCTCCGAGGACTTTTTCAATCCCGTGAAAGTGAATCCCTCTTCTTGCGCACGAGATTCAACCGCCGCCAGCAGGTTATTGATGGCGTGGTGCGAATTGGAAGTTACGCCGATGCGCTTGCCCGCCTTGAGCAAATCAACGATGACGTGCGAGCCAGTGTAGGTCTTGCCTGCACCTGGCGGCCCCTGAATAAACAGCACGCTGCTCTCAAGATTGCGTACCACCTCCTTGATGGCATCAATCGTCGGCAGACCTGGATCAAGCAGTGGCGCACCAGGCTCGACGTCTTTCACCCGTGGAGCGCGTCGATGCAGGAAGTCCGCAACCGCCTGGAAGCGTTGTTCACCAGCCAAGAGGCTGTCGGCATAACGGAACAACGCCTTGCGCAGCGAAGTAGACGGGATCGGCCTCCCGGGAATCATATCGAAGTAATCAGGCGGTGCATTTCTCTCGGTAGCCTTGAATGTCGCCAGACACTTGTCATTATCCAGGTGGAACAGCTGTACGCTGCCCAGGGACTCGGTGATGACCCCCTGAGACCCCGTACGCATTTTGGTTTCTTGAGGGTCGAAACTGTACTCATACAAAAACGATTTCTTGTTCGGTTTAGGCGGTGTGTTTGTGCGCCGCAAACCGGCCAGGCTCTCGATATCCTCCAGCAGCTCCTCGGTTGTCATGTCCTGCCGACTGAACAGCTGCCACCACGTTGGCTTCTCTGCACGGCGGTGGAAGTCGAGTAGCTGGAAAGTGAGCAACGTGACCTGATCCTCGTCACTCATGGCCTCTTCGTCGGCTCGCAGACCACCCAGCAGACGAACGCGATAATTCTCCAGAAGATTCTCGATCTCCTTTTGCTCCACGACTGACTTCTCGCTTTCGGCTTCAGTCCCGAGAAAAGCGCCTGCATTTGACGGCTTGATTTCCAGCAGCCAGTTGCGCAAAAGGTAAGTGGACAGTACGTCGTCTTCGTTATAACGCTCGATTTGCTCAAGCAGTGCCGACTCGCCGGTCTCTTTCCATCGCTCATAAAACACGATGCTCGCGCCAGCATTGGTCACGTCGCCGTCGCGCCGCCCCATGTAAAAATGCTCGATATTCTTGATCGAGTAGCTGGGCTCGGACACCCGGATAGCTTCGCGCACGACCTTGTACAAATCGATCAGCTTGCCGTTGCGCAGCAACCAGTCCACTTGCGCTTCGCGCGTCCCGTGTTGGCTCATCAGTCGCTTGATAGCTGTTTCTTCGTAACTGGCGTAGTGGTAAATATGCGCGTCGGGGTAACGCTTGAGATGGCCGATGACCCAGTCGATAAACTGCTCGAAGGCGATCTTTTCTTCATCCCGGGTATGCGCCCAAAAGGGTTTGAATATTTGCTGCCCACCCTCATCGATGTAAAGACCGAAGAGGTATTCCAGGCCACCCTCTTCCAGCGGATTGCCCTCCATATCGAAGAACAGGTCGCCCTCGACCGCCTTGGGCATCCGATAAAATCCACGTCGCTCACCCGACACGGGAAGCAGCTCGAATAGCGGGACATCACTGGAACGCCCCTGGAACTGCAAACGCGCCTGATGCCGCAACTTGCTCAATGACTCTGTCTGCAGTTTTGGAATGCGCAGGTCGTGAGTACTGTCCGCCAGCTGGTGCAATGTGGTCACGCCGGCACTCTGTAACTTCTGGATTTGCGAACGGCTGATACCAGCTACCGCAGAGAGATGATCGTCCTGCAGTCGTTGTTCGTCGCAGCGATCACGCCAGGCGCAGAACCCACAATGCCCGCACGGCTCCGGGTAGGTAACGGGTTGCTCGGCACTATTCACGAACGCTTCGAAACGCTGTAGCACATGCTCCAGATAATCGGCGTAGTCGGCGACCCGAAATGCCTGCTCGGTACGAGCAGCATCACCGAGTACGATGTACATGAACTGTGGCTGTACGCCCTGGATCGAGATCAGCATTCGTGAATAAAGCGCAACCTGTACAAGGAATTTGGCCTTGGCCGTTTTTGCCAGCTTGGTGTCGATCACTTCATAGCTGTGGTCGCCCAGCGCCGACGCCCGAGGCACTTTACGCAGGAAGTCGGCATGACCAATAAAGGCCCCTTCCTGAAGCGACGCCTGGAAGATGATATCGGCGCCGGCCTTCATGGCCTGAATGGTAAGTTCCACCCGACGCGCGAAACTCGGATTGCCCTCGGCAATGTCGACTACGTTGGCATTTTCGCTTTTGAGCCGCTCGAAAAAGGCCGCCTCGTGGGCCAATCCTTTGTCCTGTATCAATCGGTTCTGATCGCTTGCTGCCGCTTTTTCCATAGGCGTGACAAGGTTCTGAAGGTCTAGCGCCGTCAAGTGCTGGCACTCAAGAAAACCGCAGATGTCTGAGGCGGAGTACAACTGAATTCCGTTTCGGGTTTGCATGGTCGCTTCCAGTCCGGTGAAGCGTCCAGAAACGCTTCATGCTGATTGAATGTCGTGTGTGAGTCAGGCGTCGAGCGAGCAGTCGCGGAAAAACTGCTCGAACAAGGTCGTCGGCAAATGTTTTGCATCGAGCAGACCGAAGTGCTTGCCCACGTTGCGCCCCAACGCCATCAGCGTCTTGGAAGAGTTCTCGGTACCCGCATATCCGGCGCTCAAGAGGTAGTCGATGCGTTCTTTCTCGGTCGTCGCCCGCAGATACGCATTGCCCGTGATCAATACATCTACCAAACAGACACTTGCCCGTTCATCACCCAGGGTGAACGGCTCCAAAGTCTCGGTGGCCAATGCCGCGCACAATCCGTCCTTGCCACCGTCGACGATGCGTTCGAGCTCTTCGAGCGGCCGGCCGAACAGGTCGAACTCATCAATGGAAAACGCGAAACAATAGCCCTGCGCTGTGGCACGCGTGAGCGGGTTCTCGTTACGCGGGTTAGTCAACAGCCATGCAACGAAGGACGCTTTATTGTCGAGCGAACCACTGTGGCGGAAGGCCAGATAATCCTTCAGGACCTGACTGAAGGGGTGCCCGGTAGGCACCCAGCCAGTGCCATCTCGTTCACTTTTCTGCGCAAACATTACTGGCCCTGCTGCCTTCGGGTCAGACGCCAGCATCACACCAAAACACCGCAGGTCATAGCCGAGCATAAACAGGCTGGCCTCGAAGGCGTGGCACCGCGCGGGCAGAGCCCCTTGTTCAGCAAACCAGCCGGTACGCTCAAGCAGGGCTCGGATAATCCACCCCAACCGCACCTGCCAACGTGCCCATTCGGCATAATCGATCGCCGAAAATTGCGGCGCCGCCAAACTGTTCAAGAACGCTTCCGGGTTGCGGATCTGGCTGCCGCGAGCGCCTCCGGACGGGAAAGCCAGCAGAGGTTTGCCGCTCCCCGTCCATTGCTGGCGAAACAGCAAATACAGCATGCCTATCGCTGCGCCGACGCGACTGTCATAGATGGGTGACCCCGACGCATCAAGCAAGGCATGAATCTTGGTTAGGCCAGCATCGAAACGCTCGACACTGATCGCGTCGAGATCATTCAGATCATTGTCGCCATCGAGCGACATGAGCCCAGCCATATTTTGCAGGTAGCTCGACAGCTCGCCCTTTGCGGCCAGACGGTGTAAAAATGGAATGGCTCCCCGGACACCACCCCAACGAAGAATCTGCAAGCACGCCTGAAGCGCTTGTTGTTCATCCCCCAGGTTGACCGCGCTCGTCAGCCACTCGCGAAGTTGCCCGAGAGAGCGTTGAGTTTCAGCCCAGGTTTGTGAATCCACCGAGCTTTGGTTGGTATCTTGCCAGCTTGCCTTCCAGCGATAGTGCTCAAGCACCTGCTCGAAACCTCGGACATCCGCCTTTAAACCGCCCGGCACGTATTTGCTGGATTTGAAACGAAGCTCGAACGTGAGCGTCGGCAAGTTCGCCGCCAGCCATACAACGAAAGACTCAACTTCAGGTTGTGCCAGGAACTGTTCGCGCTTCATGCAGACTGCCTTGCAGGTAATATCGAATGGCCATACCCTAAGCAAAAGAACAGGCCACGTCCACGTTGTCTGTCCATACAGGTAAACAAACGGAGCAGGTTCTGAAGCTTCGGATAGACGCTTCTCTACCAACATCAGCGTTTAGCACAAAGTACGTAAAGTTTTCAGACACTCCTTTACCTTCGCGCGCGCCCCATGACATCAAGGATCGGCACCCATGGACCATCAAGCACTCAAGTCCCGTCATCGCCTGGAACGTGAAAATCATCATCCCAATCTCACCTTGCGTGTTCATCGGGCGTTGAGCTGGCTCAGTCGTGCCGAGCAAGCTGACGATGTCGATGGGCGTTTTATCTTCCTGTGGATCGCCTTCAACTCGGCCTACGCCACCGATATTGACGAGCAGTACCGCCTTTCCGAGCAATCCACGTTCAAGGCGTTCCTGGACAAACTCTGTGCACTCGACACTGCCAACCTGATCGAGAACCTGGTCTGGTCTGAGTTCTCTGGCAGTATTCGCACGTTGCTAGACAACCCATTCGTATTCCAAAGCTTCTGGGATAACCAGAACGGCAAGAGCGGCGAGCAACAGTGGACCGAGCGCTTTGCCAGCGGTCGGCGAGCAGCGCAGCAAGCGTTGGCCAACCGCAATACCCCAGCAGTGCTCGGCGTTCTATTCAATCGAATTTATACATTGCGCAATCAGGTAATGCATGGGGGCGCAACCTGGAACAGCAGTGTGAACCGAGATCAACTGCGCGACTGCTCGAACCTTCTCGGCAAGCTGGTGCCGGTGATTATTTTGCTGATGCTGGATAACCCAGAAACGCTATGGGGTGATGCTTGTTATCCGGTTGTTGCTTAGCCCCCCTTTCCAATCCCGCGATGACAAACCAAGTGATTCCACTTGCTGCTTACACTGAGTTGAAGACGTTCACGCGCGTTTGAATATGCGCGAATACTTTACCTGTAGGAAGTCAAAGCAGCGAGAGCCCACCATTTGCCGCCCACTGCTGCATCCCCGACACGCCTCAGAGCATGTACTACACCAATTTCGATTCAAAAAAATCTCAGCCACACATTACTGCAATGACATCACCCCCAAGGAGATTCATCCCATGTCATTGCAGTGCCTTCGCTGTCACTCCCCCAAAGTCGCTTCTTTCCATCACGCCATGAAAGTCGGTGCGGCCATCGGCACCTTGGGCGGTGCTGCGCGGGGCGTCAGCGCAGCCCTAGCATGTGGTCAGGCGGGGGCGCTCATCGGCGCTATCGCCGGGCCTGTCGGCGTCACCCTCGGATCAGTGTCGGGCG
>NZ_WIVQ01000077.1:0-20412 GCF_009600545.1 Pseudomonas sp. FSL R10-1339
GCCGCTGACACCCGCCCCGCGCAACAGGCGAAACAACAGGGTTTCAGCCTGGTCATCGCGATGCTGCCCGAGCAGCAGCACCTCCCCGGCACCGCTGATCGCCGCAAACGCCTGATAGCGCGCATCCCGCGCCGCACGCTCGACACTTGCGCCCGCCTGCACCTGCACGGCAATCACCTGCAAGGGCACTCCAAGCCCCTTACACAGTGCCTGACAATGGGCTGGCCACGCATCGGCCGCCGCCTGTAGGCCATGATGCACATGGACAGCGGTGATAGGCGGTAATGAGTGGGTTTTACGTAATTGAACGAGAAGGTGCAGCAGAACGGTGGAATCGAGTCCGCCGGAGAGCGCGACGTGCCAGGCCTTGGCGTTGCGCCAGGGGCCGAGGGCTTGCAGAAGTAGAGTTGACATGTCAGCCATTAAAAGCCCCTCACCCTAGCCCTCTCCCGGAGGGAGAGGGGACTGACCGCACGCGGTAGCGAGAACACAACCAATCAGCTCCCTCTCCCTCCGGGAGAGGCTTGGGGTGAGGGCCGGTTTTAATCAGGTATCAGAGACCGTAGCTCATCAAACGATCATAACGACGTTTGAGCAGAGCTTCGTGATCCAGCTTCTTGAGCATGTCGAGCTGGGAAATCAGATCGGCACGAATGCTCGCAGAAGCCGCAGCCGGGTCACGGTGCGCGCCGCCCAATGGCTCGCCAATCACCTTGTCGACGATGCCCAGGCCTTTCAGGCGTTCTGCAGTGATACCCATGGCTTCAGCTGCGTCCGGCGCTTTTTCGGCGGTTTTCCACAGAATCGAGGCGCAACCTTCCGGCGAGATCACCGCGTAGGTCGAGTACTGCAGCATGTTCAACTGGTCGCACACGCCAATGGCCAATGCACCGCCCGAACCGCCTTCGCCGATAACGGTGGCGATGATAGGAGTTTTCAGGCGCGACATGACGCGCAGGTTCCAGGCAATGGCTTCGCTCTGGTTGCGCTCTTCGGCGTCGATACCCGGGTAAGCACCCGGCGTGTCGATAAAGGTCAGGATAGGCATCTTGAAGCGCTCGGCCATTTCCATCAGACGACAGGCCTTGCGGTAGCCTTCAGGACGCGGCATACCGAAGTTGCGTCGTACCTTTTCACGCACTTCACGGCCTTTCTGATGACCAATCACCATCACTGGCTGATCGTCCAGACGGGCAATACCGCCAACAATGGCAGCGTCATCGGCAAAGTGGCGGTCGCCATGCAGTTCATCGAACTCGGTGAAGATGTGATCGATGTAGTCCAGCGTGTAGGGACGACGCGGGTGACGGGCCAAACGGGCAATCTGCCAGCTGGTCAGCTTGCCGAAAATATCTTCAGTCAGCGTTTTGCTTTTGTCTTGCAGACGAGAGATTTCATCACTGATATTCAGCGAGTTGTCATTACCAACCAAGCGCAACTCTTCGATTTTGGCTTGCAGGTCAGCAATCGGCTGTTCGAAATCAAGAAAATTCGGGTTCATAAGCATCCGTCTTGGGTCGGCGGCAAAGCATGCCAGAGGGTCTGAAACCCAGCAATTGCTGGCGTTTCTAACCGAGCTGGGGCAGCCGGTTGATCTGTATCGCGCCTACCTTAAGGGACAGGCGCTCTCAGGTCGAGATTAAAAATTCAGGTCGAGGTCAGGGCGCAGCTATGGCCCCTGACCGTCAACGGTATTGGAGGAAGACGTTGTCTCGCCCGAACTGGTCACGCAGGGCTTGAATCAAGCTGTCTGCCGGATCGATCCGCCAGGTCTCGCCAAACTGCAGCATGGCCTTGGCCTCTTCGCCCGTGTACTCCATGGTGACAGGGCAGGCTCCGCGATGTTTTTTCAGCAACTCGCCCAGATTACGCAACTGATCACCCTTGAGCGCGTCCCGGTTCACTTTCAGGCGCAAGCTCTCGGCCAGACTGGTGCGTGCATCTTCCATGCTCATCACCCGTTTGACCCGCAGGCGCAGGCCACCGGAGAAGTCGTCATTGCTGACCTCACCTTCGACCACCACCATCGCATCAGTCTGCAACAGCGACTGCGCCGAATGAAACGCCTCGGCGAACAACGACGCTTCAATGCGCGCCGAACGGTCATCGAGAGTGATAAAGCCCATCTTGTCGCCTTTTTTGTTCTTCATCACCCGCAACGCGATAATCATCCCGGCAACGGTCTGGGTATCACGGGCTGGCTTGAGATCAATAATGCGCTGGCGGGCAAAGCGGCGGATCTCGCCCTCGTACTCGTCAATCGGATGGCCGGTCAGGTACAGGCCCAGAGTGTCCTTCTCGCCTTTGAGTCGCTCCTTGAGCGTCAGTTCCCTGGCCTTGCGGTGGTGGGCATAGACGTCCGCATCAGCCTCGACAAACAACCCGCCAAACAGGTCGGCGTGCCCGCTGTCATGGGTGCGCGCAGTTTGTTCGGCTGCCTTGATCGCTTCTTCCAGCGCCGACAGCAACACCGCACGGTTCTGGTCGATGTTGGCTTGCCAGGCCTTGGGCTCGTCATGGAAAAACGGCCCCAGGCGGTCAAGGGCACCGCTGCGGATCAGGCCATCAAGAGTACGCTTGTTGATACGTTTGAGGTCAACCCGGGCGCAGAAATCGAACAAATCCTTGAACGGGCCGTCCTGACGCGCCTCGGTAATGGCCTCGACAGGCCCCTCGCCCACCCCCTTGATCGCCCCCAGGCCATAAATGATCCGGCCTTCATCGTTCACCGTGAACTTGAACTCCGAGGCATTCACATCCGGCGCATCGAGACGCAGCTTCATGCTGCGAATCTCTTCGATCAGGATCACCACCTTGTCGGTGTTGTGCATATCCGCCGACAGTACCGCGGCCATAAATGGCGCCGGGTAGTGGGTTTTCAGCCAGGCGGTCTGGTACGACACCAGGCCGTAGGCAGCGGAGTGGGATTTGTTGAAACCGTAACCGGCGAATTTTTCCACCAGGTCGAAAATGTTACCGGCCAGGTCAGCGTCAATATTGTTATTGGCGCAACCTTCAATAAAGCCACCGCGCTGCTTGGCCATTTCTTCAGGTTTTTTCTTGCCCATGGCCCGACGCAGCATGTCAGCGCCGCCGAGGGTATACCCGGCCATGACCTGGGCAATCTGCATCACCTGTTCCTGATACAGGATGATGCCGTAAGTGGGTGCCAATACCGGCTTGAGGCCTTCGTACTGATAATCGGAGTGCGGGTACGCCAGTTCGGCACGGCCGTGCTTACGGTTGATAAAGTCATCAACCATGCCTGACTGCAGCGGCCCTGGACGGAACAGGGCCACCAGTGCGATCAAGTCTTCCAGGCAGTCGGGCTTGAGCTTTTTGATCAGCTCTTTCATACCGCGCGACTCGAGCTGGAACACCGCGGTGGTTTCGGCCTTTTGCAGCAACTGGTAGGTCGGCTTGTCGTCCAGCGGGATAAAGGCGATATCCAGCGGCGGCTCGTCGACCTTGGCGCGATCGCGGTTGATGGTTTTCAACGCCCAGTCGATCACTGTCAGGGTCCGCAGACCGAGGAAGTCGAACTTCACCAGGCCAGCAGACTCAACGTCATCCTTGTCGAACTGGGTAACCAGACCACCACCCTCTTCGTCGCAGTAAATCGGCGAGAAGTCAGTCAGTTTGGTCGGTGCGATCACCACACCACCGGCGTGCTTCCCGACGTTACGTACAACGCCTTCAAGCTTGCGGGCCATTTCCCAGATTTCGGCCGCTTCTTCATCGACCTTGATAAAGTCGCGCAGGATTTCCTCCTGCTCGAAGGCTTTTTCCAGGGTCATACCGACTTCAAACGGAATCATCTTCGACAGACGATCCGCCAGGCCGTAGGACTTGCCCTGCACCCGCGCCACGTCACGGATTACCGCCTTGGCGGCCATCGAACCGAAAGTGATGATCTGGCTTACCGCGTTGCGTCCGTATTTTTCGGCCACATACTCGATTACCCGGTCGCGACCATCCATGCAGAAGTCGACGTCGAAGTCGGGCATCGATACCCGTTCCGGGTTAAGGAATCGTTCGAACAGGAGGTCGTATTCCAGCGGATCAAGGTCGGTGATCTTCTGTACATAGGCCACCAGCGAGCCGGCACCCGACCCCCGGCCCGGCCCTACCGGTACTCCATTGCTCTTGGCCCACTGAATAAAGTCCATCACGATCAGGAAGTAACCCGGGAACCCCATCTGGATGATGATATCCAGTTCGAAATTCAGCCGGTCGACATACACCTGACGCTTGGTGTCGTAATCCTCGGTGGTGTCTTTGGGCAGCAGAACGCTCAGGCGCTCTTCCAGGCCGTCAAATGACACCTTGCGGAAATATTCATCGATGGTCATGCCATCAGGGATCGGGAAGTTGGGCAAAAAGTGAGTGCCCAGCTTTACTTCGATATTGCAGCGTTTGGCAATTTCAACCGTGTTTGCCAAAGCATCAGGCAAGTCACTGAACAGCTCGGCCATTTCCTCGGCGCTTTTCAGATACTGCTGATCGCTGTAATTCTTGGAGCGACGCGGGTCGTCCAGTGCCCGGCCCTCACCAATGCAGACGCGGGTTTCGTGAGCCTCAAAGTCCTGTTGCCTGATAAAGCGCACATCGTTGGTTGCCACCAGCGGCGCGCCGATCTTGTCTGCCAGGGCCACAGCCGCATGCAGATGCTCTTCGTCATTGGGACGCTTGGTGCGCTGCACTTCGATATAGAAGCGGTCAGGGAACACCGTCATCCATTCTCGGGCCAGGGTCTCGGCTTCTTCAGTGTTGCCACTGATCAGCGCGACACCGATCTCGCCCTCTTTCGCAGCCGACAGCATGATCAGGCCATCGGCGGCCTCGGCTACCCACTCGCGCTCGATGATGACCTGGCCATTGCGCTGGCCATCGATGTAACCACGGGAGATCAGCTCGGTCAGGTTGCGATAGCCCAACGGGTTCATCGCCAACAGGCTGATACGGCTGAGGGGGTTTTCAGGGTCCTTGTTCGACAGCCACAGGTCTGCACCACTGATCGGCTTGATGCCGCCGCCCATGGCCGCCTTGTAGAACTTGACCAGGGAGCACATGTTGTTCTGATCGGTCACCGCGACAGCGGGCATATTCATGCCGGCCAGAGTTTTGATCAGCGGTTTGATCCGCACCAGGCCATCGACCAGGGAGTATTCAGTGTGCAGGCGCAGGTGAACGAATGAAGCCGGCATGGTGATCCTGTCTATAAGCTTTGAGAAACAACAAGGCCCGGATTGTACCGGGCCTTGGCAAAAACATCAGCCTTATGGCTAAAGGCCTTCAAGGGCCTCGTAAGCACGACGCACCGGACCAAACGAACGGCGATGTATCGGTGTAGGCCCCAGGCGCTCAAGGGCTGCAAGATGAACGGCCGTTGGGTAACCCTTGTGCCCGCCAATGCCATAGCCAGGGTACTGCAGCTCGAATGCAGCCATTTCGCGGTCACGGCTGACCTTGGCCAGAATCGATGCCGCGGCAATTGCCGGTACCTTGCTATCGCCCTTGACCACGGCCTCGGCTGGCATAGCCAGCTTGGGGCAACGATTACCGTCGATCATGGCCAGTTTCGGGGTAATGCTCAGCCCTTCAACAGCGCGCTGCATGGCCAGCATGGTGGCGTGCAGAATGTTCAGCTCGTCGATTTCTTCGACTTCGGCCCGAGCAATGCACCAGCTCAGTGCTTTTTCACGAATTTCGTCGAAGAGCTTTTCGCGACGGGCTTCAGTGAGCTTTTTCGAATCATTGAGCCCGGCGATAGGCCGATTGGGGTCGAGAATCACGGCGGCCGTTACCACGGCACCGCACAAGGGGCCACGACCCACTTCATCGACACCCGCCACGAGGTCTTCGACCAGATTGAAGTCCAAGCCGATTTGCATGGTTACTTTACTCATTTGGATTGTGCAATCAGGCCCAGTACCGCTTTGGCGGCCTGATTGGAAGCGTCGAGACGCAAGGTGCGATGAATTTCGTCAAAGCCGCGGGTCTGCTCTTCACCACCCTCAAGCAAAGGCAGCAAGGTGCGGGCCAGTGCCTCAGGCGTGGCTGCATCCTGCAACAGCTCGGGCACCAGCATGCGCTGGGCCAGCAAGTTGGGCAGCGACACATACGGGCTTTTGACCAGACGCTTGAGAATCCAGAACGTGAGACGCGCAAGACGATAAGCCACCACCATCGGCCGCTTGTACAGCAAGGCTTCAAGAGTGGCCGTGCCCGATGCGATCAAGACCGCATCACAGGCCGCTAGCGCGAGGTGCGACTGGCCGTCGAGCAAGGTCAGCGGCAAGTCGCGCCCCACCAGCAACTGTTCGATCTGCTCGCGACGCGCTGCGCTCGCGCAAGGCAATACAAAGCGCACATCAGGGCGAGCTTGGCGGATTATTTGCGCGGCATCGAGAAACAACCCGCCAAGCTTGCCAACTTCACCACCACGACTACCCGGCATCAAGGCGACCAACGGCCCGTCAGGCAGGCCCAACTCGGCGCGCGCACCGGCCTTGTCGGCCTCAAGAGGAATGGTGTCTGCCAGCGAATGCCCGACAAAACGCACGGGCACACCGTGCTCTTCGTAAAAGCGCGCCTCGAATGGCAGCAACGTCAGCATCAAATCGCAACCTTCGCGGATTTTCAGCACGCGCTTCTGCCGCCACGCCCACACGGACGGGCTCACATAATGCACGGTCTTGATCCCGGCACGACGCAATTGAAGTTCGATATTGAGGGTGAAATCGGGGGCGTCGATGCCGATAAACACGTCGGGCTTTTCGGCGATCAGGGTCTGAACCAACAGCTTGCGGCGCTTGAGCAATTCACGCAGGCGACCCAGCACTTCAACCAGACCCATCACCGACAGACGTTCCATCGGGAAGTAGGAGCTCATGCCCTCTGCTTCCATCAATGGACCACCCACGCCGATAAATTCGATATCAGAATGCTGGGCCTTGAGTGCCCGCATCAACCCCGAACCCAATATGTCGCCCGAGGCCTCACCCGCTACCAGCGCGATACGCAATCTGGCCATGACTAGCGCGTGATGCCGCGAGTGGAAGAGCGTATGGACTCTACAAACATGGCAACTTCCGGGAACTGCGCAGCAGGCTCGGCCAATTCTGCAAGCGCCTGATCAACAGTCAACCCCTGGCGGTAAACCACCTTGTAGGCACGACGCAAGGCATGGATGGCATCGTCACTGAAACCGCGACGACGCATGCCTTCGAAGTTCATGCTGCGTGCTTCGGCAGGGCTGCCAAACACGGTTACAAATGCAGGAACGTCCTTGCCAATGGCAGTGCCCATGCCCGAAAAGCTGTGCGCACCGATGTGGCAGAACTGATGGACCAGGGTAAAACCGGACAGGATGGCCCAGTCACCCATGTGCACATGGCCTGCCAACGCAGAGTTATTGACCAGGATGCAATGATTGCCAATAACGCTGTCATGGCCGATATGGGCATAGGCCATTACCAGGTTGTGATCACCCAGCGTGGTTTCAGAGCGGTCCTGAATGGTGCCGCGATGAATGGTGACACCTTCACGAATCACGTTGTGGTCACCGATCACCAGGCGAGTTTCCTCACCCTTGTACTTCAGATCAGGGGTGTCCTCGCCTACCGAAGAAAACTGGTAGATGCGATTGTGCTTACCGATCCTGGTTGGGCCCTTGAGAATCACATGCGGCCCAATCACAGTCCCCTCGCCGATTTCCACACCAGCGCCGATGATCGACCAAGGGCCGACCTCGACGTCGTCGGCCAAAATGGCCGTCGGATCGATGATTGCGCGAGGGTCAATCAAACTCATAGTTTGCGTTCCGCACAAATGATTTCAGCCGAGCATACCGGCTTGCCGTCAACCGTTGCCTGGCACTCGAACTTCCAGATGGAACGCTTGCAGCTCAAGAACTTGGCCTCAAGGATCAGTTGATCACCTGGCAGCACAGGCTGACGAAAGCGTAGCTTGTCGGAACCTACGAAGTAATAAAGTGTACCGTCAGCCGGCTTGAGGTCCATCATCTTGAAACCAAGGATGCCGGCTGCCTGAGCCATGGCCTCGATGATCAACACGCCCGGCATGATCGGGTGGGCCGGGAAGTGACCGTTGAAAAAAGGCTCATTGATGCTGACATTCTTGTAGGCACGAATGCGCTTGTTCTCGACATCCAGATCCACCACTCGGTCCACCAGCAGGAACGGGTAACGGTGGGGCAGATATTCGCGAATCTCGTTGATGTCCATCATTTCGTGGGGAAGCCTGTAATAAAGATTGGGCGCGCGCGACTAAGGCGCGCTCCTCTAGCAAATCAAGGAAGCAAACCAATGGCTCTGCACGCTTGATATGGAAATTGTATTAACCTTTTGAAGAAGCTTTACCGCCGGGGGTCACTTACCGACGTGCTTTTCCAGTTGTTTCAATCGCCGGGCGATATCGTCCAGCTGACGAATACGTGCCGCACTTTTGCGCCACTCGGCGGCCGGCTGCATCGCGGTACCGGAAGAGTAGGCGCCAGGCTCGGTAATCGAGTGGGTCACCATTGTCATGCCAGTCAAGAATACATTGTCACAAATTTCAATGTGCCCCACCAAACCGACACCACCTGCCAGCATGCAGTGCTTGCCGATCTTGGTGCTGCCCGAGATCCCGACACATGCGGCCATGGCCGTATGGTCACCGACCTGAACGTTGTGCGCGATCTGGATCTGGTTATCCAGCTTGACCCCATTACCGATTACGGTATCGGCCAGGGCGCCGCGGTCGATGGCCGTGTTGACACCGATTTCGACATCATCACCAATGGTCACACCACCGATTTGCGCGATTTTTTGCCACACGCCTTTTTCGTTGGCAAAACCAAAGCCTTCACCGCCCAGCACTGCGCCCGACTGAATAACCACGCGCTTGCCGATGCGAACATCGTGATAAAGCGTCACGCGTGGAGCCAGCCAGCCGCCTTCACCGATTTCGCAACGCGCCCCGATAAAGCAATGAGGGCCCACCGTGACACCGGCAGCGATGCGCGCACCGCTTTCGATGACGGCAAACGCACCAATGCTCGCCGCAGGGTCAACCACCGCGTCAGCAGCAATCACTGCCGATGGATGAACGCCGGCAGTGGCTTTGGGTTTGGGATCAAACAGATGGGAAATCCGCGCATAAGCCAGGTAAGGATCCGGCACAACCAGGGCATCACCGGGATACTCTTCGGCGTCAGCAGCCTTGAGCAATACAGCTCCGGCCTGGCAGTCGACAAGGAATTTTCGGTACTGGGGGTTGGCCAGAAAGCTCAACTGAGCTGGGCCAGCCTCTTGTAAAGTGGCTAGCCCAGTGATTTCTTTCTCCGCAGAGCCACGCAAGGTGGCCCCGAGGAACTCGGCCAATTGGCCGAGTTTTATAGTCGCAGTCATAATTACTTCAGCTGATTCATGCGCTCGATAACTTGGCGAGTGATGTCGTACTGAGGTTTAACATCAATCACAGCACCACGCTCGAACACCAGGTCAAAGGCGCCTTTTTTGATGACTTCTTCAACAGCGCTGTCCAGTTTCGGCTTCAGCTGTTTCAGCATTTCACGGTCAGCAACGGCTTTGGCTTCGTTCAGTTCCTTGGACTGGAACTGGAAGTCACGGGCCTTTTGCTTGAATTCAAGCTCCAGACGCTCACGCTCGCCCTGCTGCATCTTATCGCCGCCTTTTACCAGACGGTCCTGAATACCCTTGGCGCTGCTTTCCAGGCTTTTGAGCTTGGTCAGTTGCGGGCCAAATTTCTTCTCGGCATCTACGGCGTAACGCTTGGCGGCGTCCGATTCAAGCAATGCCATCTGATAGTTCAGCACGGCAATTTTCATGTCGGCGAAAGCCGGGCCAGCCACTAGAACCGAAGCCAGGAGAACCAATTGAGTCAACTTACGCACGATGCACTCCTAAAAAATCCGTTGTCTGTATCTGAAGTCAGGCTTTAGAAAGTCTGGCCGAGGGAGAATTGGAACACTTGAGTGTCGGCATCATCCGGTTTCTTGATCGGCATGGCCAAGCTGAAACTCAGCGGGCCAAGCGCAGTCACCCAGGTCACACCAACACCCACAGAGCTGGCCAGGTTGCTGAAGCCGATATCGCAATCCTTGGTATCGCCCTTGCAGTTGGTGTCGAACACGTTACCCACATCCCAGAACACGGAGGTGCGCAGGGAACGCTGGTCTTTGACGAACGGCATAGGGAACAACACTTCCACACCACCCTGGATCAGCACGTTACCACCGAATGGCAGCGGATCCTGGTCCGGGTCGGCAATGGTGCCTACGTTACCGGTTACACCAGCACCACGGCTTGGGGTGCTGCGTGGGCCCAGAGCGCTGTCCTTGAAGCCTCGTACCGAGTTGAAGCCACCCGCGTAGTAGTTTTCATAGAACGGCAGGCCTTCGGTGGAACCATAGCCATCACCATAGCCCAACTCGGTGTGCAGGCGCATGGTGTAGGTGTCGGTCAACGGCTGGAACAGCTGGGCACGGTAGTCCAGCTTGTAGAACTGCAGGTCGCTGCCTGGAATGGTGGTTTCAAACACCAGGCTCTGCGAGCTGCCGCGAGTCGGCAATACGCCTTTGTTCAGGGTCGATTCAGACCAGCCGACCGATGCCTTGAAGTTGAGGTACTTGTCGCCTTCACGGTTTACGAAGTCGAAAATCTCGTCAACGGTGTACTGGCCGGTGCTGATTTCATCCTGCTGCACAGTCAGGCCATAGGTCAGGCGCGATGTGTCGCTGATCGGGTAGCCCATGGTGATACCAGCACCCAGGCTGTCCACCGAGTAGTTTGCTACGTCAACGTCCAGGTCTTTGTAGTCGGTAGTGCGGTAGAAAGCGTTGTAACCCAGGCTCACACCATCAGCTGTCCAGTACGGATCGACATAGCTGAAGTTGTAGCGGCTCTGGTATTCGCTGCGGGTCAGGCCAATGCTGACCTTGTTGCCCGTACCCAGGAAGTTGTTCTGGGTAATCGAACCGCCCAGGATCAAACCTGCGCTCTGGGCAAAACCGACGCTGGCGGTAATGGAACCCGACGCCTGCTCTTCTACTGCATAGTTCACGTCAACCTGATCGTCAGTGCCTGGCACTGCCGGAGTCTCGACGTTGACTTCCTTGAAGAAGCCCAGACGCTCAAGGCGGACCTTGGACTGGTCAATCAGGTAAGTCGATGCCCAGCCACCTTCCATCTGGCGCATTTCGCGACGCAGCACTTCGTCAGCCGACTTGGTGTTGCCGCGGTAGTTGATGCGGTTGACGTAAGCACGCTTGCCCGGATCGACCACAAAGGTGATGGCCACGGTGTGATCTTCAGGGTTTGGCTGAGGTACGCCGTTGACGTTGGCGAAGGTATAGCCCTCGTTACCCAGACGACGGGTGATCAGCTCCGAGGTGGTGGTCATCAGCTTGCGCGAGAACACCTGGCCCGGCTGAACCAGCAGCAGCGACTTGATCTGATCTTCCGGAACCTTGAGGTCACCGCTCAGTTTCACTTCGCCAACATTGTATTTTTCGCCTTCATTCACGTTAACGGTGATGTAGACGCTTTTCTTGTCAGGCGTGATCGATACCTGGGTCGAAGCAATATCCATATTGATATAGCCGCGATCGAGGTAGTAGGAGCGCAGACGCTCAAGGTCACCCGACAGTTTTTCACGTGCGTACTTGTCGTCGTTCTTGAAGAACGACAGCCAGTTCGTGGTCTTGAGTTCAAACAGGTCAACCAGGTCGGACTCAGGGAAAACCGTGTTGCCCACCACGTTGATGTGCTGGATCGCGGCTACCGTGCCCTCGTTGATATTGACCTTCAAGGCAACCCGGTTACGCGGCTCGGGCACCACTTCGGTGTCTACCGTCGCCGAGTAGCGGCCCTGGGCAACATACTGGCGTTGCAGTTCGTTGCGCACGCCTTCAAGGGTGGCGCGCTGGAAGATTTCACCTTCGGCCAGGCCCGACTGTTTAAGACCTTTCATAAGGTCATCAGTGGAGATCGCCTTGTTGCCGTCAATGGTGATGCTGGAGACGGAAGGACGTTCGACAACCGTGATAACAAGCACATTGCCATCACGACCCAGTTGGATGTCCTGAAAGAACCCGGTTTTGAACAACGCACGAGTGGATTCCACCAGACGGCGGTCATCCGCTACTTCACCCACGTTCAGAGGCAACGCGCCAAACACACTACCGGCGGAAACCCGCTGGAGGCCGTTGACACGGATATCAGAGATAGTGAAGGACTCGGCGTGAACTTCGGCGATCATCAGTACGGCGAGAACCGCAGTTAGCAGCAGACGTTTCATGAAGTCCTTTCTTATTCCAACTGGCAATAAACAAACTGCCGCAAAATGCGGCAGATTCGCAATTCAGCGAAGCGTTTACAGACGGCCCAGATCGTTGATCAAGGCAAGTAACATCACCCCGACCACCAAGCTGATACCGATCTGCATTCCCCAACCCTGCACCCGATCCGACAAGGGGCGACCACGCACCCACTCGATCAGATAAAACAACAAATGTCCCCCATCCAGTACAGGTATGGGCAACAAATTCAGAACCCCGAGGCTGATACTCAGATAAGCCAGGAAATTCAGGAAATCAGCAACACCCGACTGGGCAGAAGCGCCCGCCACTTTAGCAATGGTTATCGGTCCACTCAAGTTTTTTACCGAGAGCTCGCCGAACAACATTTTCTTGAGTGAGTCGAGCGTCAATATGCTCATGGTCCAGGTGCGTTTGGCCCCCTCCCCGATTGCCGCGAGCGGGCCATAGCTGACTTCACGGATCATCGATGGTGGCCAGTCGACACCTTTGACGCCGGCCCCCAGATAACCGGTTGCTGCCTTGCCTTCGCCACGCGCAGCCAGCGTGACCGGAATCTCTACCGGCACACCGTCGCGCTCGACATGCAAAACAATACGGGCTTGCGGATGTACCCGCACCCAGTCCACGACCTGCTGCCAGTCCTTGACCGGCTGATCGTCGATGGCCAGCAGCTTGTCACCGGTTTTAAGCCCGGCAGCCTGGGCAGGGCCTTTAGGGTCGAGTTCTGCCAGAACGGCTGGCAACTCGGGACGCCATGGGCGAATCCCCAACGACTTGATCGGATCCGGCTCATCAGCGCCCTTGAGCCAGTCTTTCAATACCAACTGACGGGACGTTTCAGCCGTTGTACCCGGCTCACGCACCACCACCTGCAACGAACCGCTTTCGCCCAGACGGCGAACCAGCTGCAGGTTGACGTTTGACCAGCCCGTGGTTGGCTCGCCATCGATGGAGACGATTTCCTGACCGGCAGTCAGCCCGGCCTGAGCCGCCAGGCTGCCGCTTTCCACTGCACCGATGACCGGCCGCACCTGCTGGCTGCCCATCATTGCCAGCACCCAGAAGAACGCCATGGCCAACATGAAGTTGGCAATTGGCCCGGCCGCAACGATGGCAATGCGCTGGCCTACGGTCTTGCGGTTGAACGATTGATCGCGCTGCTCGGCGGGCACTTCGCCTTCGCGCTCATCGAGCATCTTGACGTAGCCACCCAACGGAATGGCAGCAACTACAAACTCGGTGCCCTGGCGGTCATGCCAGCGAAGCAGAGGCGTACCGAAGCCCACGGAGAAGCGCAGAACCTTGACGCCACAACGGCGCGCCACCCAAAAGTGACCGAATTCATGAAAAGTGACCAGCACACCCAATGCCACCAGGGTGCCAACAATCATATAGAGCGCACTCATCTACTTTCTCCGCGATTCTGTCCGGTTCCGGCTCACATCACTTTCAGCCGTTACGACTCAACCACTGTTCAGCCAGCATCCGGGCTTTGCTATCTGCGGCAAATACCGCTTCCAATTCGTCGACGGCCACAACGGGCTCGCTGTTCAATACGTCTTCGATAATACGCGCGATCTGCGGATAACGGATTCGCCCGTCCAAAAAGGCGGCCACGGCAACTTCGTTTGCCGCATTGAGCATCGCTGGCGCGCTATTGCCCGCCATGGCAGCCTCGCGAGCCAGACGCAAACAAGGGAAGCGTTGCTCGTCAGGGCGCTGGAAGTCCAGCCGCGCCACTGCAAACAGGTCCAACGGCGCAACACCCGAGTCAATCCGCTCAGGCCAGGCCAGGGCATTGGCAATCGGCGTACGCATATCGGGGTTGCCCAACTGGGCCAGCACCGAGCCATCCACATAATCGACCAGCGAGTGAATCACGCTTTGCGGATGGATCACCACCTCGACCTGTTCCGGGCGTGCATCAAACAGCCAGCAGGCCTCGATCAGCTCCAGGCCTTTGTTCATCATGCTGGCCGAATCTACCGAAATCTTGCGCCCCATCGACCAATTGGGATGAGCACAGGCTTGATCCGGCGTGACATGCTCAAGCTCTGCCAGCGGCGTCTCACGGAATGGACCACCAGAGGCTGTCAGCAAAATCCGACGAACACCGACATTACCCAGGCCACGGGAAAAGTCCCGGGGCAAGCACTGGAAAATCGCGTTGTGTTCGCTGTCGATGGGCAGCAATACCGAACCGCTGCGACACACGGCCTGCATAAACAGGTCGCCGGTCATCACCAACGCTTCTTTGTTGGCCAGCAGGATCTTCTTGCCGGCATTGACCGCCGCCAGTGTCGGGCGCAGGCCTGCGGCACCGACAATTGCCGCCATCACCGAATCCACTTCAGGAGCCGACGAAACCTGACACAAGCCCTCCTCTCCTACCAATACTTCGGTATTGAGCCCGGCTGCGCGCAAATCCGCCTGTAACTGGCTGGCAGCACGCTCATCCGGCACCACGGCAACCTGCGGCCGGTGCTTGATGCACAAGGCCAGCAGTTCGGCGAGACGGCTGTAGCCTGTCAGGGCAAAGGCCTGATAGCGGTCAGGGTGACGCGCAATAACATCCAGGGTGCTCAGGCCAATGGAACCCGTAGCCCCCAGAACAGTAATCTGTTGTGGACGGCTCATGAAGCCGCCATCCACAGCAATACAGCAAATACCGGGATCGCCGCCGTCAGGCTGTCGATACGATCCAGTACACCACCATGGCCCGGCAGCAGGTTACTGCTGTCTTTGACCCCGGCCTGGCGTTTGAACATGCTTTCCGTGAGGTCGCCCACCACCGAAATCAGGACGATCACAGCAGCGCCCAGCAGTGCAACAAACATCTGCGAAGCGCTCCAGTCACGCACTATACCCACGACCGCGGTGATCAGCAGGCTGAGCAACAGACCGCCAAATACACCTTCCCAGCTTTTGCCCGGGCTGACCTTGGGGGCAAGCTTGCGCTTGCCGAATTTGCGCCCGGAAAAATAGGCACCAATATCTGCGCCCCATACCAGAACCATCACCGCCATGATCAGCCAGTTGCCCAGCGGCATCGCCTTGATCAGGACCAGACCTTGCCAGGCCGGCAGCAGGATCAACAGACCGATCACCAGCCTGACCGCAATACTCGACCAGTGCGCAGCCGATTGCGGAAAGGTCAGCACCAGAAAGGTCGCTGTCGCCCACCACAACACCGCCGCGCCCAGCACCCAGGGCGCCAGATCGGGGAATATATGCAGCCCCAACAGCAGCGCGGCCACTACTACAGCAAACAGCACCCGTGCACCTTGCGCCTCAAAGCCGGCAAGACGCGCCCACTCCCAGGCACCCAGGGTCACGACCAGGCCAATAAACAGCGCAAAGCCGCTGCCCTCGAGCAGGAAAAAGCCGCACAAGGCAATTGGCAGCAAGATAAGTGCAGTGATGATTCTTTGTTTAAGCATTAAATCCGGGCTCCAGCCTCAACCTGCTCGCTCGTTTTACCGAAGCGGCGCTGGCGAGAAGCGAAATCAGCCAATGCGTGCTGCATGGCCTCGTGTTTGAAGTCCGGCCAGAACAGGTCGGAGAAGTACAACTCGGAATAGGCCAGCTGCCACAGCAAGAAATTGCTGATGCGGTGCTCGCCACCGGTGCGGATACACAGATCGGGCAATGGCAGATCACCCGTTACCAAACAGGTTTGCAGCAAACCCGGAGTGATATCCTCCGGCTGCAAGTGCCCTGTCTGGACTTGACGCGCCAACTGCTGCGCGGCCTGCGCGATATCCCACTGGCCACCGTAATTGGCGGCAATCTGCAAGACAAAGCGGCCTTCGCCCACTGTCATTGCTTCCGCTTCACGCATCGCCTTTTGCAAATCGGGATGAAAGCGCGAGCGGTCGCCAATGATCCGCAGGCTGATCTCGTTTTCGTTGAGGCGCTTGGCCTCACGACGCAGCGCCCTGAAAAACAGGTCCATCAAGGCACTGACTTCAGCGGCAGGCCGCTGCCAGTTTTCACTGGAAAACGCGAACAGGGTCAGTACCTCGACCCCGGCTCCGGCACACACTTCAATGACCGCGCGAACTGCATCCACACCCGCTTTATGCCCGGCAACACCTGGCAGAAAGCGTTTTTTTGCCCAGCGATTATTACCGTCCATGATGATCGCGACATGTCGCGGAACAGATGACGGGTCAGCCTGCTTCGTCTTTTCCATAAAACGCCCTGACCCTTATACGGCCATCAGGTCCGCTTCTTTCTGCTTGGTGGCAACTTCGATATCCGCCACGGCCTTGTCGGTCAGCTTCTGGATATCATCAGCAGCACGACGCTCTTCGTCTTCGCTGATTTCCTTTTCCTTGACCAGGTCTTTCAATTGGCTCAAGGCGTCGCGACGGATATTGCGCACGGCAATACGGGCATCTTCAGCTGCATCACGGGCCTGCTTGGCGAAAACCTTGCGGGTTTCTTCAGTCAGGGCCGGCATGGAGATCAGCAGCAGCTCACCCAGGTTGGTCGGGTTCAGGTTCAGACCGGCGCTCTGGATGGCCTTGTCGACTGCGCCCAGCATGTTGCGCTCGAACGCTACAACTTGAAGGGTGCGAGAGTCTTTAACGGTGATGTTGGCGACCTGGCTGATCGGAGTATCCGAGCCATAGTAAGGCACCATCACGCTGCCCAGAATGCTCGGGTGAGCCTTGCCGGTACGGATCTGGCCAAATGCATGGGCCAGGGATTCCAGCGACTTCTGCATACGCGTTTGAGCGTCTTTCTTGATTTCGTTGATCATTGTTGACCTTCCTCGATCAGAGTACCTTCAGCGCCGCCATGGACAATATTAAGCAGGGCGCCGGGCTTGTTCATATTAAATACACGCAATGGCATTTTGTGGTCGCGGCACAGACAGATGGCCGTCAGGTCCATAACACCCAGTTTGCGATCCAGTACTTCATCGTAAGTCAGATGATCGAACTTCTCGGCATGCGGGTCTTTGAATGGATCTGCGGTGTACACGCCGTCAACCTTGGTTGCCTTGAGCACGACATCAGCGTCGATTTCAATGGCACGCAAGCATGCTGCCGAATCCGTCGTGAAGAAAGGATTACCGGTGCCTGCAGCGAAAATCACCACATCCTTGGCATTCAGGTGGCGCATGGCCTTGCGACGATCGTAATGATCGGTCACACCAACCATGGAAATGGCCGACATAACGATGGCGGAGATATTCGCACGTTCCAGCGCATCGCGCATGGCCAGGGCGTTCATCACGGTAGCCAGCATGCCCATATGGTCGCCAGTCACACGATCCATACCGGCGGCGCTCAATGCAGCACCACGGAACAGGTTGCCACCACCAATCACCAGTCCTACCTGAACGCCGATGCCGACCAGTTGGCCCACTTCCAGCGCCATGCGGTCGAGCACCTTGGGATCGATCCCGAACTCTTCAGAGCCCATCAGGGCTTCGCCGCTTAGCTTGAGTAGAATGCGTTTATAGCGAGCTTGATAACCACTGCCCTGCTGAGCCATTGCGAATCTCTCCTGCCGCGTTTTATAGATAATCTGTGCGAGGTCATTTTTCAACCCGCGCTTGTTCTAGCTGTGGCACTGCACAGCAGCACCATCGGAACACGATTTTGCAAACCGGTTCCGCCGAGAAGGAAAAATCCCCTCCCATTTGAAAAGAGGCTGCGCGCGTGAGCGGGCAGCCTCTTCGGGTCGACAGTTTAGAACCGTCTTATTGCTTGCTTGCAGCCACTTGAGCAGCAACTTCAGCAGCGAAGTCGTCAACTGGCTTCTCGATGCCATCACCTACTTTGAAGTAAGTGAAGGAAACGATTTCAGCGCCGGCTTTCTTGGCCAGGTCACCGACCTTGATTTCCGGGTTCTTGACGAACGCTTGCTCAACCAGGCTGGCTTCAGCCAGGAACTTGCTGATACGACCGGCAACCATTTTTTCAACGATTTCGGCTGGCTTGCCTTTGATCTTGTCTTCGTTGAGGCTCATGAACACGGTTTTTTCGCGTTCGATAGCATCAGCGGAAACTTGCGATGGCAGCAGGAACTCAGGGTTGGTTGCAGCTACGTGCATGGCGATGTCACGAGCCAGCTCAGCGTTGCCGCCTTTCAGAGCTACAACAACACCGATCTTGTTGCCGTGCAGGTAAGCATCAACAACGTCACCTTCGATGCGGGCCAGACGACGGATGTTGACGTTCTCGCCTACTTTACCAACCAGAACCAGACGATCAGCTTCTTGAGCAGCGATCAGCGGAGCTGCGTCGGTCAGTTTGTCAGCGAACGCTTTTTCAACGCTGTCAGCAACGAATTTTTTGAAGTCGTCTTGCAGAGCCAGGAAGTCGGTTTGCGAGTTGACTTCAAGAATTACAGCCGACTTGTTGTCGTCTGCAACTTTAACTGCGATAGCGCCTTCAGCAGCAACGTTACCTGCTTTTTTGGCTGCCTTGATGGCGCCCGAAGCACGCATGTCATCAATGGCTTTTTCGATGTCGCCGCCAGCCTTGGTCAAGGCTTTCTTGCAGTCCATCATGCCTTCGCCAGTACGCTCACGCAGCTCTTTAACCAACGCTGCAGTAATCTCTGCCATTTCAAAATTCCTCTTGGATAGGTTTTCAACCATTCCACCCGACCGAACGGGCGTTCAATTCGTTTGAAGCGCACCCCGAATCAACCGTGCAGGTCGCCATCTGATACAGATACAACAAACAGGGTTACAACAAATGGATTTCGAGGTGGCAAAAAGGGGGCCAAGCCCCCTTTTTGCGTACTGAGTAAACGCTAGGCGTTAATTACTCAGCCTTCAACTACCGCTGCAGCTGGAGCTTCTTCGACGAAAACGTCGGTGCCGCCAGCAACGTGGTTACGGCCTTTGATCACAGCATCAGCCATCGCACCCATGTACAGCTGGATAGCGCGGATTGCGTCATCGTTACCCGGGATGATGTAGTCAACACCTTCTGGGCTGCTGTTGGTATCGACAACGCCGATTACCGGGATACCCAACTTGTTAGCTTCGGTGATCGCGATACGCTCGTGGTCAACGTCGATAACGAACAGAGCGTCTGGCAGACCGCCCATGTCCTTGATACCACCCAGGCTACGATCCAGCTTCTGCAGATCGCGAGTGCGCATCAGCGCCTCTTTCTTGGTCAGCTTGGCGAAAGTACCGTCTTCTGCCTGGATTTCAAGGTCACGCAGACGCTTGATCGAAGCACGAATGGTTTTGAAGTTGGTGAGCATGCCGCCCAACCAGCGGTGATCCACGTACGGCGAACCGCAACGTGCTGCTTCTTCAGCAACGATCTTGCCAGCGGAACGCTTGGTGCCGACGAACAGAATCTTGTTTTTGCCCTGGGCCAGGCGCTCAACGAAAGTCAGAGCTTCGTTGAACATTGGCAGGGTTTTTTCAAGGTTGATGATGTGGATCTTGTTACGCGCGCCAAAGATGTATTTACCCATCTTCGGGTTCCAGTAACGGGTTTGGTGACCGAAGTGCACACCGGCCTTCAGCATATCGCGCATGTTGACTTGGGACATGATAGTTCCTTAATAAGTCGGGTTAGGCCTCCACGTATCCCAACGACCAACCAGCAGCTTCAAAGCTGAAGGCACCCAGGTCATCGTGTCGACACGTGTGTGGGTTTGTGCTCTGCGGGCTATACCCGCAAAGCGGCGCATTTTATACCACAAGATGCATTAAAAACGAAGTGTGAATTCAGACTTTATTGCTAAAGCGTTGCCCTGCAAGGGTTTACGCCTGGCTTGCTCTTGCTTCTTGTCCAACAATACCACTTCCACCAGCAAAACATTCCAAACACCGAGCAAGTCCATAACAGCGTCGGAGCGAGACGGCCGCACAGCACAACAAGTCTGACACCTGGGCCAGGGCCGCTTCTGAATTGACCGAACAGGCCGGCCGGTCGGCCGCCTCGGGGCGCAGTGCTTTTGATCTGCCTGCCCTCCCGGGAGGCCGAGAGGAGGTTCTGCGGAGTGGGTCGACCGGCATGGATGCCGGGAGAGCCGCGATGGGCCATGGATGGCCCGTGGCGGCGGGCCCACGGAGC
>NZ_WIVQ01000078.1:0-20259 GCF_009600545.1 Pseudomonas sp. FSL R10-1339
CGCGGTCAATAGCGCCAAATTCAGCGGGATTTTCAACTTACTGCGCGGTTGCGGCAAGTTGATCGGAGCTTCCTTAGTAGAAGATCACAGTAAAATCCTGGCTACGATCTTTTTGCACAACGCCAAAGAAGATCTAAAGAGTACCGATAACTCCAAAATCATCATGCTCCAGTTCCCATCCTTTGGCGCTGCTTGTATTGCCGCTGGCTGCAAAGAACCAGAAGCTGCAGAGCATGTAATCAATCTACCGCTTATGACCCAGGTAGAACTTCTTGCGGCAGTTTTTTCGCTAAGGATGCTCCGATCAACTTGCTGCGCGGCGGCCGCAAGTCGTAATTTGCACGGCACGCAGCGCTATTTGCTCAAAACGACCTGATGCAGTGTTCATCGAGGGCGTTTTTCGCCCGGTTTTCCATGTTAAGCGCGCAACTCGCCCATACCCATCAGTTGTTTTCGAGCCATCCACAGGTTCGACAGGGCGAACAATGTGGTCAACTGAGCCGTGTTTTTCATCAGCCCACGAAAGCGCACTTTCACGTACCCAAATTGGCATTTGATCACCCGAAACGGATGTTCGACCTTGGCCCGTGTCTGGGCTTTGCAGTACTCAATCTTGCGCTTGGCCTTGTAGAGCACGCTGCGTTTATTCAGCTTGGAATAGGTGCTGCGTCGCGCGGCGATTTGCCAGATCACTTCACGATTTTCATGCTCTTCACGCTTCTCAACGCCGGTGTAACCAGCATCAGCGTAGACCGCGTTTTCCTCGCCGTGCAGCAGTTCGGCAACCTGAGTGACATCGGCTACATTCGCCGCGGTGCCGTGAACGTGGTGAACCAGCCCCGACTCAACGTCGGCACCAATATGGGCCTTCATTCCGAAGAAATACTGGTTACCTTTTTTGGTCTGATGCATCTCGGGGTCGCGCTTTCCCTCTTCGTTTTTAGTCGAACTGGGAGCATGAATAATGGTGGCATCGACGATAGTGCCCTGACGCAGAGACATGCCTTTGTCCTGCAAATAACCATTGATGACCGCGAGGATTGCAGGTGCAAGCTGATGCTTTTCCAATAAGTGCCGGAAATTCATGATCGTGGTGTCTTCAGGTATCGGGGCGCTCAAGGTCAAACGTGCAAACTGGCGCATGGGCGTGATTTCGTAGAGCGTTTCTTCCATGGTCGGATCGCTCAGGGAAAACCAATTCTGCAACAGATGAATACGCAGCATGGTTTCCAGAGGATAGGGTTTTCTGCCGCCACCGGCCTTGGGGTAGAACGGCTCGATCAGGCCCAGCAGACCCGTCCAGGGCACGACCTGATCCATCTCGGCGAGGAAGCGTTCGCGGCGTGTCTGCTTGCGCTTGCCGGCGTATTCGAAATCGGAAAAGCTCATCTGGCTCATAGGCGGCTCGGATCAGGTGGTCAGGCGTATTTCAGCACATTTGAAAACTTGTTCGGAGATTCCCTAACCTTTCCAGACGGTCTAAAAAAAAGCCTCGAAAAACTAGCCCCGACAATCGCACAGCTGCTCAAAAAGTAGCGGACTTTGAGGCTGAGCGTAAGAAAAAAGAGGGCGGCGGAGATAGTGTTTCGCTTGAGAATTTTGTAGACACGCTGGTATCCAATTGCGAGTACTTAATTTCCTGTGGTCATAACACTCGTCATCTCGATCCTTATAATTATTCGATTCGTAAGTTGTTTAAGATCTCGGTAGTCCAAAAAGAACTCCGTCGTGGTGAGTTGATTGGCGAGATGTATGCACAACACCTAAGTCGAATTTCGTGTGTTTCGGGCGACGCTGCACCATTCAACGAGTTGATGAAAAACTTGGCCGGAGAACAATAATAATATGGCTACTAGTGCAGTAATTAACCTGATCTTAAGAGCAAAAGATCAGGCTTCAAGTGTTTTAACTAGCGCTGCAACCAAAGTCACTGCGCTGGTCGCGGCCTTTGCCGGTGCAGTTGCTATCAAAGAGACTGTCCGTAGTCTTACTGAGCTGGACTTTGCCGCAAAGCGCTTGGGCATCTCGATAGAGGATCTCACGGCTGCTCAATATGCTGCATTTCAGGGCGCAAATATTAAACCTGACCAGCTTCTTGACGCTCTTGACGAAGTTAGAATTAAGGTCGAAGAATTCAGTTCCATTGGTTCTGGTGGTGGTGTTGACTTTTTCGAGGTGATGAATGCCGATGTAGAACAATTTAACAAGTTAAACCCCTTGGAGCAGTTAGAGAAAATCTCCGACGCTTTAAAAGGAATGTCCGATAACTCGGCTTTTACTTTTCTCGATCAGATTGGTTCGGACAGTCTGCGAAACTTGCTGCCAGTTCTAAAAAATGGCGGGGCCGAATTCAAGAGGTTAATGGATGAAGCCAAGCGATTTAACCTGGTATTAAGCGACACCGAGACAATTGCTGTCGCCAAACTTGGCAAGTCCTTTTCTCAGCTCGAAAAGGTTGGTACTACCGCCTTTAGTAAGATCCTTGCTGATGTGTCTCCGCAGCTTACTGCGCTGGTGCAGTTGGTAACTGAGTCCATAGTCACAATGTCTACGGATTTGGAGGCCTCGGCAAAAGGAGTTGGATCAAAATTTACCGACATGCTTGCCGGTATTTTGGGCGGTTTAGTCTTTGCCGGAAAGATCAAAGACACTTTTGATGTTGTTTTTAGCTTCCTTGGTGAAGGCATACTATTTGTATCAGAGCTTTTCCTTCTGGGCCTGCGCACGATTGACGAAGGTTTTGTGAAAGCCGGCAACGGGATGGTTAATGTTTTCCGGTCGGCATTTTCCACTACAATCGGATTTTTTAACACGCAGTTTGTGCAACCAATCCAAGATTTTGCAGATGCATTTAATCTGACCGGTGTATCAGAGAAGGTTAAGAGCTTTCAAAAGGATGTAACTAACCTCCGGAAATCCTACGATCAGCCAGTTGAGGTTTTTAAGACCGAAAATATCGACGAGGCAATCGAGGGTGTAAAAGAGTTGCGTAGTAAGCTGCATGATGTTGGTCGAGAAAATTTCGACATCTTAAATAGTGACGAAGGTCAAAAGAAAGCTGACGAGTTTCTGGCTAGCTTTAAGAGTCAAGCTATTAAAAACCAAGATGATCTGGATAAAGAGCTTGCTGCTCGAAAAGATAAGTCAGATCAAAAAAACATCGTTAAACTTCAAACAAAGAACGCAGCTGCGTCGGCTCAAATCGCTGCGATCCAGGCAAAACTTCAGGCTGACCTGGCTCACAAAGAAATTGAAATAACGATCTCTAAGATCGACACCAAAAAGCAAATCGAACTTGCGGGTCTGCAGGAACGTGCGCGCCTGGAAAATTTATCAGCAGTAAAGGTTGCCGATGAGCGTTTCCGGATTGAAATGGAAGCCGCCAAAAAACTGAGCGAACAGAAAAAGCGAGCTTTGGACGTCGACATCAAGGCTTTACAGGGGAGCCTGGGTGGCCAGCAAAAACTTCTGGGGGCTACGCAAAACCTGAACGATAGACCAGGCATTTTGGCTGCTATTAACCAAATTGAAGCTGACATCACCAGCAAAAAAGCAGAGCAAGCAACCATCGGCGCTGAGCTCGTCAATCAGTCCGCGCTACTCAAAGCAGACCGAGCAGCAGCGATTGGACAGATCAAAGAGCAGCTACAGCAAATCAAAGACGACGCACACATCGAGCTCTTGGCAATCGGCGGTGACCAGTTCTCGGCTGACATCAAAAAGATCGAGTCAGATTTCAAAGACACGATCAAAAATCTTGAAAGCTTGGGCGAAGACTCGACAGCAATCCAGCAGCTCATCTCTGCAAAAAAAGCTCAGGCAGAGATGCAGGAAATCGAGCGTCAGTACGCGAGCTTGAAGTCAAAGCTTGAGAGGCATCAGATATCTCCACTGGACTATCTGTTAAAGACGAACGAGCTGGAGGGTCGTGGGGAAAAAGCTGCTGAGGTGACGGGTAACCCGGCTGACCTGGAAAAGGTTCGTGAGTCTGCAAAGTCCGCGCGGGCCGAAGTGTTTGATCTGGCCACGCTCACCGACAAGGTAGCGGATAGTTTGCAAGGTGGCCTGGAAGGTCTTTTTACAGACTTCATCTCAGGTACAAAGTCTGCGAAAGAGGCCTTTGCTGACTTCGCTCAGGGCGTGCTGACAGAGGTGTCCAAGATCATTGCCAAGTTGCTGATCCAGCTAGCCATTCAATCGATGCTGTCCGCATACACAGGCGGAGCAAGCGCTGGTGCGGGTGGGCTGATGAGCATGATCGGGATGAAGCACAGCGGAGGCCTGATCGGTGGGGCCGGCGGGATGAGCCGGTATGGATCGTTGGATATCTTTGCCGGCGCGCCGCGATACCACACTGGCGGTGAAATTGGTTTGAGGCCGAACGAGGTTCCAATAATTGCGATGAAGGGTGAGGAGATGCTCACGGAGTCTGATCCACGCCATCGCAAAAACTTAGGAAAGGGTGGCTCAAATTCATCTAACTCTCAGCCGAAGATTAGTATCCACAACGTACTTGACGCACCAAGCCTGGCAGGCGCAATGGAAGGCGCTGAAGGAGAAAGAATGGTTATGAACCATATTCGGGCCAATCGCGGGGAGATCAAAAACTTGTAACTATCAATATGGTAGAATAGGTTAATAAAGCTAATAAGAATAATAATATATGGCTTATCTGAACTCTACCTACGCTTCAGGGGCTGACTACTTGTCAGTTCTTGCTGCTTCTATTTTGCCATCAAACAACTGGGTTGTTGTCAAAGATATCGCCAGCGAAAAAGTCTTCAGACTTCCGTATGGTCAGGGGTATATTGCACTTATAATCTCTGGTGATATTTGCGAGATTCAATCGTTTCAGACCTACGATCCGGCTGTTCCAGCCAAGTTGCAAGTTGGTGGATACAGTAATACCTACACACCATTCCTGCCCCGTGTAAAGATTCCTGCGGGAGCTGTTGAGGTGTGGACAGTCGTTAATTCGCGCCGCGTTGCTGCTGTTATTAAGTCTGGTGATGCCTGGTACTCATTGTACGCCGGCTTGATGTTGCCATTTGGTTCGAGCAAGGTTTACCCATTCCCTTGTTTTATAGGTGGGTCTGGAGAAGTTGGTAATGTGACTTACGAGTCTGCGTATCCATTCTTTTCGGGCGGTCAGAACTTCTGCCCGAAAGTTGTACTACCCGATGGAAAGTGGCAAATAGTTGGGGGCAATGCCGGTGGGACTTCTTCTTTTTACAGCTTCCCTTATTCGTATGCGTACTCTTATATCTGGCCGTTTGATGGCAAATTCCAGAGGCTGGGGAATAAGTTGGATGGTTCGGCTGTGTTATATCAAGCACTAGTATGTGGTTCTGGTCGTATTGACGCTGCTGATGATTTAAATTCCGACGATGGAAAGTGGCTCGGTAATCTGGATGGTGTCTTTGCTGTTTCACAGGGGATGGAGGCTGGCAGTGTGATTCAAGTTGATGATGTTGATTACCTGGTAGTGCCGAATGTGTCTAAGACTTCTGAAACTTACGCCTTGAGGCTTACATGAAGTACTACACGTCTGTTTATTCGTCCGCTGAGGACTTGATTGCTATTATCAATCAGCGTCTGAAAGTTGAAGGGTGGACTGAGCTCAAGTACTCCGACATGCCCGATCCTCGCATTGGTAAGCAATTGCATATCTCGAAAGGTGGATTGCACTTCGGGCTTCGTAGCCTTGGTGCTTATGACCCTTATGTCGACTACTATGCGCAGCGTGGACATGGGCAAAAGGGTGTCATTCTGAACCTAAAGACAGGGTTTGATGGCAATGTGGCTTATGCTTCGCAGCCTGGATTCGAATACTCACCAAAGTGTTACCTTGAGAGTGGCGATAAAGGTGTATGCCATATCTTTACTACCGCCGATTATGTCCTGTTGACTACCAACTATTCGTCGGATCAGTATTCCTCCCTGGCTTTTGGCAAGCTTCCTGTTTTAGTTGGTGACACAGGAGGGCAGTTCGTAGCCTCAACTAATGCATACGAAGCGACTAACCGGGAATCGATATTTGCTAATGCCAGTAACTTCTTTGGCGTTTACTTAAATCATTCCGAGTTTACTGGTTTTGACAGGGGTGAGAGAACTTGGGGGACTCTGTCGACAACTTCACGAGGATCTATTTCAGGTTTTCCACATGCGCACCCTGGTAATACCTCATTTGGTAGTGTGGGTACTATTGTCAGGTCTTCGGGCCTCACTGGCGGGTATGATGGTCTGATGACAATTGATTACTTCACATCTTTCGATGATGTCTATTCGCCATACAGTCAATTCCCAGATATTTTCTACGTTTCCCTTGATGTGCTAGAGCCTGGGGAGGTTTACGAGATTGGTACCTCAAGGTTTATGGTGTTCCCGCAGTACAAAAAAGAATACCCGCTGAATCGCAATGCCCCACATTACAATCTTGGACTGGCCGTCCTGCTGGATAAACCATGAACCAGATTTCTAAAAGCTTTGGTGACTTCTTCTTTGATAATGTCTTTCTCACTCCGGCTGTAATTCAGGCAGGTGTTGTAACACCGTCTGATACTTTCGGCTTTGAGCTTTGGCATTCCTTTACCACGGATAAACTGCTGACCGGAGTCAACGAAACTGGTGGCAATGGCTTGGTGCTTGATGGTGTTACCTCTGGCGTTATTCCAGGGTTTACATCAGCGGGATATGAAGTTTTTCTGAGCCAAATCAAGGGGGGGATCATCGGCTATGAGGCAGGTTTTGACTTCGGGCCTGGCGGTGTGTTTCCTTTTCGCTTATCCGCAATAATGGCGACTATCATTGCTGAGAGGATCGACTGGTCTACTCAACCAGGAATGACCATCCAGTACCTGACTGAAGTGATTGAGAGCTTTGATGGCACTGAACAACGTATAGCATTGCGGGATCAGCCGCGTGTATCACTAACCTACCAGTATCTACTTGATGATGGCGCGCTGACTGAGTTCGACATTAAGTACGGGAATTTTGGTGGACAGTTGCTAGTGCCTATGTGGGCGCATGCCAGCGAGTTAACGCACGATGTTTTGCTGGGTGATCGTATCATCTATGTTGATAGTGTTAACGGTTACGTTTCTAGTTCTAATACTCTGATGATAACCGATGGGGTTGATTCTGAGTTTGTCGGTGTAGAGAGTGTAGCCTCTGGTGCGGTTGTTCTGACTGCTTTGGTTAATAGAAACTTCAAACTTGGTGCTCGCGTCGTACCTGTTAGAGCGGGGTATAGTTCCGATGAGAGTAGTGCCACTATCCATATTGACTCTTTGGCAAGCCACCAAATCACCTTTGAACTCGATGAAACGACATTTACTAAACCGGTGCCGGTCGATGCTTTTGAGCGATACAAAGGTAAGCATGTAATTCCATTTCGTCCAGATAGGTCAAATGATATATCTGTTCAGTACCAGAGATTGCGTGAGCACTTCGATCCAACCATCGGCGCGCGGAGTATTTACGAACGGACTCCTGGCGTTGTTCGTGTTTTTAGCCATGCTTTTAGGTTTTTCTCTGATGATGAAAGGCAAAGCTTTGAAAACTTTGCGGAGCTTCAGAACGGTGCCCAAGGCGAGTTCTGGATGGAGTCTGCAGCAATCGCCATGGAGATCGCTGAAGATATTTACGATGAGACATTTAAACTAAAGATCAAGCCTGTTGGCTATAGCCGCCTTGGTAATTCAAAGTCCTTTCCGCCTGCCATCACCATTAGTCTGTATAATGGAACTACGCTGAAAAGGTCGCTAGTTAGTGCAGGCGCAGTAGGCGGACTCGAAGTCCTGATACTTGACGAACCACTCAGCGATATCAAAGTCGAAGATGTAGAATCGATTAAACCATTGTATCTGTGTCGTTTCGATTCCGACGAATTTAAGTACACATTTGACACTACGCAAGACAGCACAATAACAAAAACAATAAGGCAGCTGTTGCATGCTGACGCTCCAGAAAATTGAAGCCGCGTTATCCCTTTCTCGGCCCATTGAACTCTATCTCTTCGAGCATGGAGGTAGTAAGTTTGCATATACAAGTGGTATCAAACCGCATCTTCATGTTGATGGTCTAATCTACAGTCCTCTGGCATTGAGACGTGGCAAGCTTCAGCGAACTAACGAAGACTACAAAAACAGACTGAGCATAGAGTTACCTGGTGACTCGCCAGTGCCGCTATTGTTTCGCTCTACGCTTCCATCAAATCATGTAACGCTCAAGATATTTCGCACTCAGCGTGACGCCAAAAGACTCTTCATCAATATTTTTGCAGGTGAAGTTGTGGGTGTTACATGGAATAACTCAATCGCGACCCTTGATTGCTGCCCGGCAACTGCACTATTACGTCGTCAGATCATGCGTGCTGGATATCAAAGTCAGTGTAACCACCATTTATACGATGCCAGATGTTCTCTGGAAATGCAGGACTGGCAAGAAGAAACCACTGTAGTTTCAGTATCAAATAGCGGCTACACAATCGAACTTGCCAACAAAGCCCACGAAACCGAGTATTACAAAGCAGGTTTGCTGTCAAAAGACGGCTCTGACTTTCGCCAGATTAACTCAGTCAATGGTAATAACTTCGAACTCATGTCGACTATTGACGGCCTATCAGTTGGTGATGTTGTGCAGGTTGCCAAGGGCTTTGACCGGTCGGCGGCCTCCTGCCATTCGTTTGGAAACTTCGATAACTTCCTGGGGTTTTTAACTATCCCCACTGACAACCCTTTCCAAGCCTAATAATAAGAATAAAGAGAACAAAAATGATTTGGATGATGGCTGTAATGTTCCTCTTGTCGCTGGTGATGATGGCGACGATGAAGACAAAAGTTCCTTCGCCGTCTGCTGCTGGCCTGGAGGAATTTATTTTCCCTTCGGCTGCTGAGCGTCCAGTTCAAATTTTGGCGGGCACTAGACGTTTGAGCAGCCCTAACGTGGTTTGGTATGGCGACCTGCGCACCTCCAAGATCGTCAAAAAGGTTAAGGGACTTTTCTCCACGACAAAAACCACGGTTGGATATCGCTATCACATGGGCATCCAGCTTGGTATTTGCCACGGCGAGGATGTAATTCTGCGAGAGGTTAAGTTTGGTGATCAGGTGGCCTGGAACGGTGAGTCGTCAGGTGGCGCTATCCAGATCAATAAACCCACGCTTTTCGGTGGCGACGAGGATGGCACTGGCGGCGTGTCCGGCACCTTACGCTTCTACGGTGGATCGCTGATACAAACCGCAAACGCTTACTTGGTCGGCCTGCTTGGCGCTGATGTTGTGTCACCCATCCGTGGTATCGCATATGCCGTTCTTGAGGGGATGTATATCGGTAATGCCTCAACGCCCGAGGCTGTTAGCTTTGTCTGCTCGCGCTTTCCTAAATCACCATCCACGGAACCAGATTCCGCCCTGTACGAAAAGGTCGGACTGGATGCAAATCCCGCGTACTTCCTATACGAGATCATCACCCACCCGGCGTTTGGTGCAGACATCGCTTTCACAACCGTCGACGTTGAGTCTTTTGTCGCCGCCGCAAAAACATTGCATGACGAAGGCCTGGGAATTTCATGCGTAATCGACACGGCCCGCACCGCTGCCGACGTAATTGATGACATCAAGAAGATCATCCAGGGTTCGCTCAACACGGATCCGGCCACAGGCGCCCTAAAACTCAGGCTGATCCGCAACAATTACAGCCTCGACGAAGTCCCTGAAATCGGCCCCTGGAACGTCAAATCGCTTTCAGATTTTAGCCGTGGGTCACTCGATACCGCAGTCAACGAGGTCAAACTCAAGTACACCAGCACCGCCGACGACTACAACGAACGCACAGTGATCGCCCAGAACAACGGCTTACGAATTCACAAAGGCGACTCGGACGGCCAGACCCTATCGATGCCGATGATTTCTACTCGAGAAACCGCCGCGAAAATCGTACAGCGCGAGCTTTCCGCGATTTCTGTCCCTCTCGCTTCGTGCATCGCTGAGTGCCACAGATCAATGGCGGATGCTGAAGTAGGTGATGTAGTAAAACTCACTTGGCCGGCACAAAAAATCGAAAAAATCGTGATGCGCGTAACCGCCGTCGACCTCGGCGCTCCAACCGATGGAGCTGTTCGGCTCACGCTGATCCAGGACGTTTTTGGGGTTTTTGAGAGTTTTTACACGACAGGATCGGAAGCGAAATGGCAGAAACCGTCCTTCGAACCAGTGGACGTTACGCGCTACGATTTCATCGAAGCACCCGCAATTCTGACCCCATCTCAGACAACGCGGAGCATCCTGATCGCAGCCGAAAAACCGGTCGCTGGGCGCGATTTCCGTTTGCAAGCAAAGAGCAATAGCGAGGGTTCCTGGGTTGATGCAGGGGTTCAGCAATTTACGCCGTTGTGCTTTTTGAGCCAGGCTTTGACAGCAAACCGGTTTTTTGAAGGCGAGGTTGAGTTGGGAGGTGATGTCGGCGAGCTGGATAGTTATACGCCGGAGGAAGTGAGGAGTGGGCTTGGGTTGTTGCTGGTTTCCAGCGTTTCTGGGCTCGAATGGATTTCGTATGAGTCGGTTTCTCGGTATGGCTCTGGCTCTGCCAGTGTTGGGGTGGTTAATCGTGGGTTGTTCAATACCAGGCCAGTAAGCCACCCGGTTGGCGCGCGGGTATGGGCAGTGAGCGAGGGGTTTGCTGTGACGCCATGGCAGTACGCGGCAGGTGAAACTGTCGGTGTGAAAATGCTGGTAGGTACGCAAACCGGTAGGCAGGATTTTGATGTCGCTGCGCAGAGGTCGTTTACTGTAGGTACGCGGAATGATCAGCCTTGGACGCCGGGGAGGGTAAGGGTCAATGGGCATGAGGGAGGGGTTATCAGCGGGCCGGCTACGATCACTTGGCGAAAGCGGGATGGCGGAGCGCCGGCTGTGGTTTTCGATCGTGATGACGTGAACTATGGAGGAGGGCTGACTCGGATTGTCGTCAAGTCTGGTGGAATGGTAGTCAAAGAGGTTGCCGGGATAGTCGGGGAGACCTGGACGTTTGAGGGTGAGCAGGATTTGAACGTAGGGGCTTGGTTTGATGAATTGGCTTTCGATGTATACTCGCAAATACCGGGTTTCGAGGATTCACGACCTGCGGTGATTGATGGGATTAGATCATAATTCTATTGCAGCATTGTAGGATTGTTTTAGATTGCTTGATGCTGTCATTCTATTATATAAACTAAGCGGAAGTCTTATGGACGAGTTCTCGTTAGAAAAGATGTCAGATAGTATTCATTATGGTAAGACAAAGGAATACTTCAAAGAGGTTTTGTCTTCTTATCATAATGGAAATTATAGATCTGCAGTGGTTATGCTTTGGTCGGTTGCGGTATGCGATATTGTTTACAAGCTGCAGAGTCTAATCGATTTATATGACGATGCATCAGCTAAGGCTATTATAGCTGAGCTAAGCAAAATGCAGGAGCATGATCAAAAATCTGCCGCTTGGGAACTGAAGCTGATCGATGATGTGAACGACAAAACTCATCTCTTAGATAGCTCGGAATACGAAAATTTGAGGTATTTGCAGAAGCAAAGACATCTTTCAGCTCATCCTGTTCTGAATCGAGAGCGTGAGTTACATTCGCCGAATAAAGAAACCGTTAGATCGTTGCTCAGAAATACGTTGTCTGATCTGTTAACAAGGCCTCCTTTTTATACGCAGCATATCCTCAAAGAGTTACTTGGTGATATAGCTGAGTCACGGGAAATGCTAAATGATAGAGCAAAAGTAAAGAAGTATGTCGTTAGTCGTTATTTTGATAGGACAACGCCATCTGTTGAGTTGAATATATTTCGTTCGTTGTGGAAGATTGTGTTTCGGCTTGACGATGAGCTCTGTGAGAAAAATAGGCTAATTAATCTTCATGTCCTTGAGGTTGTTACGGCTAGAAATAAGTCTGCACTTTCCAACACTATAAAGGGTGATGTCGATTACTATAGTAATGTGTCTAATTCTAAATCCTCTTTACAGTATATGACGTTCTTTCTTTCTAATAATCCCGAGCTATTCGAGGTTTTGAGTGATGCGGCTCGCCTAAAAGTTGAGCATTGCATTGCAGATGATGAGGTTGGAAAAACGATTGGCTGGTTCGTAAAAGAAAATATTTTTAAGCATGGGGATGATGTTGAGGAGTGGATAAAAAAAGATAAGCCTGTCTTTAAATCATCGCAATTTGACTATCTTCTCCAACTTTCTGACTCTGAAGAATGGCAGGAGAGGTTCTGCAAGATTGTTTCCACTTATTATGGGTCGAGCTCAAATTATGATCAGGCCGACTCTCGCTTTCAAGTTGCAATACCACAATACATAAAGCTTTTCAATAAAAATGCAATTAAGGATCTGGCTGGAAAAATCGAAAGTAATGGTCAATGTCACGATAGAAGTCGGGCCCGTCATGACTATGAGATCATCAAGGCTAGAATAGATGAGCTGTTTGGAAATGAGTTTGATTATAATGAATATACTTGGTTTAGCCGTAAGCTTGGCTTGGCAGATTAAGCTGCTTTAGCTCGGTTTTCCTAAGACTTGGGGTCGTCAGATAGCCTAAGCGGGTTTTCTTGACAGCTCCAAGTGCTTCAGCCTCCTTGAAAATCGTGCACGCCTTTAGATTGCCGATTCGGTTTTTGCTGGCGAAGTCTTTTACCTTGATCTTGCTATGCAATGGCAGTTCTGCAGCCTGTTTAAGTAACGTGTCTAAGAGACCGTTGTTCGACACCAATTCGAGATTTTTGACGGTATCTGTTGTAACTGTCGCGATGGTTGGTGATTCTAGAACATCTTTATCCTTATAAACCTTGGGCCTCTGGCTTGGAAGGATTGTGAGGATCAGGGCCGGTACTAGCTCCAGTGATAGGGCAAAGCCAGCGCAGAGTATGACGGCTAGGAGCACCGGAATCGATGATGCTTTTGCCGTGGCTGCCTGGATTTCGGCGATTTCCAAGGAGTTGGTTTTGATCCGCTCCATCGCGGCTCGGCGCTGGGTATCCGTCCGGTCATATGCGGCAGATTCGAGCTCCTGGGCTTTTGTGACCATGCCTTTATCCCTGAGAGTGGATGAGTCAGTTCTGGTCTTATTATCCGCCTCGTCCAGATTTTCGAGGAAATCAGAGTCCGTCTTAATCAAAGCGGACAGTTGCACAAAGCGCGCGCCACTGAGCGCTTCAAGGCGTGAGTTGCTTGAGTTTATTGACCCAACCAGACGGTCATAAGTCGACCAGCCAGAAACAGCTCCGAGGGTTATTGAGCAAAATAGCACTCCGCAAGCGGTAACCCAAAGGCGCTCACTCATTAAACGCATAGCTGCAGGCCACGCAAGGTACTTAAAAATATCCAGCAAAACAGCTGCCCCAGCAAAGACGAACCGGAGGAAGGGGTCGTCGATGAGACTATAAACTGTCATTGCAACAGATATAGCAGTAACAGATGACAATGCAAAAGCCAGGCAGGCGAGCACCGCAGACAATTTTCTGTCCATGTTGATTTCCTTGGTTGTTAGCTGCGGATTGGTAGTACGCTAATTATTGTAAAGCGGAAATCCCAACAGAGGCATTTACAGCTCAGTTACATGTTTTTCGGCGTTAAAACCGGCATAAAAACTCTCTACCGACATAAGCTCGCGCTCACCATACACCGTACAGACTAAATATAACTCGTCGCCGATATATCGAAATTCGGTAAGCTTTATCGGCGATACACATATCACTTTGCCGGCTCCGGTAGCCACAAATCACATAATGTCTCGTGCAAATTAGTATCGCCAGCTTCAGTAACGACGTTTGCTATGACATACCTGTATCCGTCCAGGATCGCCACCAACTCACCTTTCTCAACGGTTAGATCAATCAAAAAACCGCAGGCGTCAGTTACAGTCCCATCCTGTAATGCGGACTTTCCAGAAATATGCCCATTACCACAAAAGCGAGCATCCCGGAGAGTCCGAGTGACTGGCTTGGGCTCTGAAAAGAGACAAACGTAAAAACGTACGATAGTTACGGGTATGAGCAAAAAGTGAATTGTGAAATTCACCCCGTACTTTAGCTTTTCAACCAAAACCCTGAGCATCAAGCACTACCCTGTGTGGCGCGCCGAGCCAGTTCCAGACCACGACGACACGAAGCCAGGACGTTACTGACCCCCTGCGGACTCGTCCCAACCTTGCGCGCGGCTTCTGTTGTAGACAAACCCTCAACAAGCACTAGGCGCGCGGCTTCTTGGCTTGCACCACCTCGCATACGTAAAAGCTCAGCTAAAGCCATAAACTGATCCTCTGTCACTGTTTCCCCCTAAAGCCCGTACGTGGGCTAGGGAATCTTATCTTGTCGGCAGAGTTTTGCCTTCAAGGAAAAGAATGTACACCTTTAAGGGTTACATAGGCAATGGCTTTTTGCGAGGGCTCAATGTTTCGGCGATGGTGCTCGGCTCACTCAGTCGCTAGTCTAAGCACGGTTATAGTACGGATGGGCGGCATGAAGTTTTTCTTGGACACTGAATTCACGGGCCTGCATGGCGATGCCAAGCTCATATCGCTAGCATTGGTAACTGCGACGGGGGATGAGTTTTATGTCGAACTCACTGATACCTACTGCTTTGATGACTGCAGTGACTTTGTCGTCGAGACAGTGCTTCCGCATCTCGACCTGCAGCGTCACGGGCAAACCATTGCAGGGGCTAAAGCACGGCTACAGAAGTTTATTGAACGCTTCGACGTAGACCTAGAAGTTTGCTCTGATGCTCCCTCCTGGGACTGGCCTTTTTTCTGTCAGCTTGCACAGGTGGAGGGGAAATGGCCCGCAAATGTATTGCTCGAACCCACAGATCTTAATGAGATGTGCAGTGGTGTAGAGCTTACTGCCGATATCGAAAACCTACTCTTCGAACCTCCGCATCACGCCCTGGCTGACGCGCGGCTGATGCGTGATATTTGTTTGCGCATTGAAGCTACTTCTACGAGTGTGTAAAAAACCGCGAAAAATCTCCTCACCCATACTCCCGATCTGACGCGCGGAGTCGTCGTAGTCAAATTCGGCAATCGGGTATGTGCAGCCAGCCTTGTCTTCAACCTAAAGCTCGCCTTCGTCTTGCCAGATCGCGTGGATGGGTTGTGTTTAGATGTAGTATCGCCGTCAGGCATGGTGAAGACGTACCCAGCGATGCATCGGCCAGGTACGCCATCCATTACCACGAAGCTCGCGTTATGCAGGCTGTGTGCGAGTTGCACCCCACTTGACCACCCGTTTGCATTCGACCTGACCACCGATTTGCATTCAACTTGACCAGTCATTTGCAACGGATTTCACCAACACGCTTCCTGCCTACAGGGGGCAAGTCGCCGCCCTCCAGCCTGTCTGCACTGGCAGAAACCGGCCAAGAGCGGACATAAGCAAAATCCACTACGAGCGGAATTGTAAGATGCATACTTTTACTCTGATGAGGTCATCATGACGACTACACGCCCAAGAAAGAAAAGACTGTCAGCAAAGGAAAAGGCAGACAGGGCCGCGTGGGCACATCGAGAAGAGCGCACGAAGCGGAACCTGGTCGAGCAGGCGCAGCGAGCAATTACCCTCAGGTCAAAAGATAGAGAATTTCACGGTTTAGAGCGCGAGTTTCTTGACTTTCAAAATCAGATGCGTCTTGACTATGAAAGATCAAAGGATATTAAGCACCCTAGAGATGTTGGGGATGCCCGAGAGGTGATCCTTCGAAAATTCCTGTCCGAAAACAAATTATTACCCGCACGCTATTCTGTATCGTCAACTAGTGTACGGGTAGCATCGACAAGTGGGCATGTGAGTAATGAACTAGACATTTTGCTCTACAATACCCTTGACTCAATCACCCTGATGCGGCGACAAGGTGTCTACGAAGTCCATCCCGTAGAGAGTTGTTATGGTGCAATACAAGTCAAATCTCGTCTAAATAAAAAAGAAATACGTGACGGCCTTGATAATATAGCCTCGTTCAAAAAACTAAATCGGATGCAGCAGTCCGAGTCGCAATTTTTACATGATGGGATACAGAGGCAAAACAATGGTTTTGGTATTTTGTTTGCTTACGATACTGATCTTGATTGGCTTGACATTGTGCACGAACTAAATCTTTATGCGAGTGAACATCCACGCCATCATTTATGCAATGCTGTATTCGTACTTTCAAAGGGATTTCTTATGTACGGCGATGGCCAAAAGGCTAGCGCTTATAATAATGATATTGAAAAATTTCCGGAGATAAGAATTCATGGATACCCTGACCGGAGCAATCAATGCCTATACGGATTCTATGATATTATCTGCAGCCTATTAAACTCAACCACTACCTCCATTGTTCCGCCAAGCAAATATTTCAGATTACCCATGACAGCAGGCGAATACTCTTACGAGTACATGCTCGGACATTTCGCCGAATTTTCAAAATGTCACAAGCACGGTGATTTTGCAAAAAAATTTACACCAGAAAATTTGTCGGAAGTAATTAAGTGGTGCAAAGAGGCGGAATATATTAATTGGATTAAAGCCATTGAACTTGCTTATGGTAATGCAGGTGATAACATCGAGGCGTATGCTCGTCAACCAAACGATGTAAAAATTTACAACCCCGAAAATCTAGAGCTAAGTGAGATTCTCGTAATGGATGACGAGATGCTATGGGATGGGAAAATACATAAAATTAAATCACTCTGTTTTGATGCTATCAGTAGTTCTGGTGTTGTTATGTTTATCCCCTATTATTACCAGCTCTCGCGCAATTTAATAAGCCGTTGCCCTCAATGCAAAGGGCAGTGAAATCCATGAGTTTTTTTGGAACTTACTACTAGAATAATGGATATGCAGTTAGATTCCAGATTTCGGATGGCACATACGATCTGTATTTCGCCCCTTCAACTCCGTCGGAGAAAAAAATACTGATGACAACACTTGATCATCGACATCTCCAACCAGGCAGTTTTATAAATGCCAGCTTTGGATCGTTTTCTTCCCCTCACGACCGGCTGCATTGGGTCGACTGCTGCGGCTCATGGGTGGGAAGCCTGCCGGTCAAATCCGATGCAAATCGGTGCTCAGGTCGAATGCAAACAGGTGGTCAAGTCAATGCAATTACGCAGGCTGTGGATTAAACTCATACTCCTGTCGTCTTCTGGCTGGTAAAAGCAGGGGTTGGCCTGGGGTGAATTCAATGTAGTACTTTGATGGCTTTCCGATCCCTTTGAAGGTTAGATCGATGCCGAGCAGGGCTTCGAGGGCTTCCAGGATCAGTCTGGTGTCCCTGTCGAGACGCCAGTTGGCGCTTTTGACTTTGATCGGGATTCTTCGCGCGCCGGCTTGGAATCGAAGGTAGAAGTACTGGAGTCGTTCAGATTGGCGATGTTCGTCTTGATCTCGTCTTTCAATCTCTGTCTGAAGCTCTGAAAGGGTTTCTGGGTCATAGCTGATACCTTCTTGCGTTGTTAGTTTGTGCCACGTGAGGCGTGAGCGTTTGAGCTGTCTACCGCTTATATGTTTGCCGTCAAACTCGTAGCTGATGCCCTTTGGCTGGCCTTCGTCGTTGAGCGTCAGGTGGATGTAGACCTTTTGCTTTCTCAGTGCGCGTACGAAGTCGAACATGTCACCATGGTTTGAGTTAGTGGCTTCGATGGCGCCTGCAATCTTTGCGATCATTTTGTGCTTGAGCGGCAGGTCATTATCGCGGATCGAGGCCTGGAGCTCGGCGTGGGAGATCGAGACGCCCCAAGTGTCCTTGGGCTTCGGTGCCTTGGACAGCTTGAAGCGGTCTTCGATGCCGGACACAGAGTCCAGGCTGATGCTTCGCTCGTTGCTGTCTTTGACCATTGAGAACTCGTCATTGAGCCGAATCCTGTTGGCGACGATGTGGACGTGTTGATGGTCTTTGTCTTGGTGCATCACAGCGACGAATTGATTGCTCTCATCGAAGCCCAGGTCTGCCATGTATTTGTTGACTGCTGTGCGCCACTGAGGCGTTGTCAGAGCCTCCCCGGGGCGTAAGGACAGCATGGCGTGAAAGACCGGTTTGATGGGCTTGTCGGAGTCGATATAGAAGCGCCTAAGCGTCTCGACTTGGTCGAACTCCTTGATCATTTCCGACAAGTCCGCCTCGTTGCCCTGGAGGACGCCTGGCAGTGGATCGCGGCTCATGGTGTTGAAGCTGATCGTCCGGATGCCAGAGATCTCATGGTCGTGCTTGGTGCAGCCAAAAATGTACCGAATCCGGTTCTTAAACGATCCTGCAGACTTGGGAAAGATCTTGCCGATCATTTGACACCTCCCAGGTTCACTTGGGCGATGTACTTTACTTTCTCAAGTAGTTCGGAACCAGGCCGGTCGGCGTTGATCATTGAAGCCAGGTTCATCAGCTCACGGGCGATCTGTACGACATCCTGGGTGACTTTTGGCTTCACCTGCCCATTGGCTACGTAGTCACGTATAAACGCTCCAGCTGACTTGTAGCCTGCCTCAGTCATCTTGGAATTGAGGGTATCTAACTCAGACTTGTTAAGTCTAAAAGTTATCCGGGTTTCTTTATTTTGCTTCTCGATGTTCTTCATCTTGGCTTACCTATTATTGTTTTTATTGGTTAGCTTTTATCAACGCAACACCCGAAGGGATGTGAGTAGTCGCTTATTGTCTGCCACAGACACAACTGGCTAGCTACTGATATAAGACTATTATGCATGTGGAGCAATAGGTGGTGGGAGTGTTTTTTAAAATATAGTCATTTGTTTTAGGTTGCATGAGGGTTTACTAAGGGGTAGTGTGAAAACGCAGAAGCAGAGTACGGTTTCGCTTTAATTCGGTGCGGATTCGCAGTGGGTGAGTGCGGTTTTGCAGTGCTGATGTGCGAACTCGCAATGGTGTATTGTGAGTTCGCTATAGGTAGGGTTTTTTTTGTCTAGTGGGTTACTTCTTGAATCGCATTTGCTACATGTGGTTCCCAGTATTTTATAAGTGGAGCACATGTAATATGGAATATTAGCCAGCATGCATATATACAGGCGCTGCTATAGCATTGTCCCGCAGTGAGCTTTCCATGCGCCATTTCATGTCTTAGCATTGGCCCACCTTTCAAATTGAAAAGTAAGTGTATTACATAGGTTATGTTTGGGCCGAGGACTTGCTCAAGCTCTTCTTTTCGATTTGAGTACATTTGACTGAGAGATTGATCTTCTTGCGTAAGATCTATGTTGAATTTTACCGTGTTGGATCCGCGATTATTCAATATGTGTCTAAGTGAATTTTCCAGTTGGGGGATTAACGTGTGAGCTGCTGTCACCATGTCGCCTTGAATCATTCTGGCGAATCCAAGAGCAAAAATTGATTCATGCCCAGGTGGCACAAATGCGCTGTGATGTGCGATAGGTTCTAAGTGTCTTTCATCAATGGCCTGATAGTTAGATATAGTCATGCAAGCGGGTTTGATGAATCCCTCGGCTTCAATATGATAATGAAGGCCAACTTCTGTGAGGCTTTCGTGGTCAAACCACTCCTCAGACGGCTTGTCAGATAAGTCTGCAGACGGTGCTTGGGCTATTACCTTGCCTTTTTCATCCGCGTAGACCTTGCCCATTATCGATGATAGAAAGTATTTGTTCTTTTTTTGCAGACAATTCTTGTGAAGAACTATCTTCTCAGGGGGGCGTGAACTGAAGGCTAAGCGGAAAAGCATTTCGTGAACTTCTAGCTCTTCGAATTGGTCTATGGTTGCTTGGCGCTCATCTTTAAGATCAATAGGTATACTGAACTCTCCGAGCTCCGATAGTGAATCGTTTTCGTAATTCTGCAGTTCTTTTTTGAGTTCATCGATCCGCTCCTGCGTACCTCCAATTGAGCGAAGCTCACCAATAGCATCTCGTGTCCAGGATGCCTTGGCCATTGCAGATCCAACCCCGTCACGCATTCGCAACGTTTGATCGACCGCAAACACTTTACATCTGATTGAGGCTTCCTTATCTCCAAGTTTGAAGTAAGCGTGAGCTGCGTGAAGCCAAACTCTTTTCACCGCTTCAGCATACTGCTTGTCTTTTGCAGCAGTTGCCATCTTCTCAGCTTCAGTGGCTATCTCTTGCCACTCCAGTAGTCCGTAAGACTGGCCAATAGACGAAAGTCTATGAAAGGCTACTAAATTTAGATTGTCTCTAGGGAAGCTCCGATCAACTTGCCGCAACCGCGCAGTAAGTTGAAAATCCCGCTGAATTTGGCGCTATTGACCGCG
>NZ_WIVQ01000079.1:0-20253 GCF_009600545.1 Pseudomonas sp. FSL R10-1339
GGTCAGCGCTGGCGATATCAGGCTCAGCACCGCCAATGGCCAGGTGCTGCCCGCGCCCCGCTCACGCCTGGTGATCAGCCACAACCTGCCGTGGCAGGCAGGCACCCAGGTCCAGGTGCTGAGCGGCAGTGCATCGATCAAGCTGGCACGGGGCGACAGCTTGAGTCTGGATGCCGGCCAGCAGGTAACGTTCGACAGCCAGACAGACAGCACACCGCGCCCGGTCACGGTCGGTGCCGATGCCTGGGTCAACGGCCTGCTGATCGCCGAACGCATGCCACTGGGCCAGGTGATTGCCCAGCTCAACCTCTACCGCCGTGGCGTGGTGCGCTGCGACCCGCAAGTCGCGGCATTGCGGGTGTCGGGATCGTTCTCCATCGACCGCCCCGATGCCAGCCTCGACCTGCTCACGCGGGTGCTGCCAATCCGCGTGCAGCGAGTGTTTGGCTACTGGGCCAACGTGGTCGCGGCCTGAAAATAATTATTTTCAATACCGCCGGCAGTTTTTCTTATCTGGTGCATCAAGTTCAGGGAAGACGCTGATTAACAGCGCAACGCCGACCCTTTTCATACATGGACAGTCTTTATGCACAGCCGACTTACCCCCCTCGCCGGTGCCTTGCGCACCTTTGTATTCGGTTTATCCATTGCCACGGCCAGCCAAGGCGCATTCGCAGCCTCAGGCAGCGAGCATGCCTACAGCATTGCGCCGGGCAGCCTGGACGCGGTGCTGGGCAGTTTTGGCCAACAGTCCGGGGTAATGATCGCGGTGGATTCGAGCCTGACAACCGGTATGCGCAGCAGTGGCTTGAGCGGCAACTTTGCCGTCGACGAAGGCCTGCAACGGCTGCTCGCCCCGCTGGGCCTGCAGGCGGTCACTGACGGCGACGGTTACCGGGTTATTGCCAGACCAGCGCAAGGCAACGGTGAACTGCAATTGCAGGCCACCCAGGTTACCTCCAACCAGCTTGGGACCATTACCGAAGGCAGCGGCTCGTATACCCCCGGCACCATCGCCACGGCCACACGCATGGTACTGACGCCACGGCAAACGCCGCAGTCGATCACCGTGATTACCCGCCAGCATATGGATGATTTCGGCCTCAACTCCATCGACGAGGTGATGCGCCATACCCCTGGCATCACCGTCTCGACCTTCGACAGCGAGCGCACCAACTACTATGCCCGCGGTTTCTCGGTGGAGAACTTCCAGTACGACGGCATTCCCACCCTGCGCAACTCGGCGTACTCCTCGGGCCAGACCCTGAGTGACATGGCCATCTACGACCGCGTGGAAATCCTCAAGGGCGCCACGGGCCTCTTGACCGGTGCCGGATCCCCGGGGGCGACGATCAACCTGATCCGCAAAAAGCCGACCCGCGAATTCAAAGCCAGCATCGATGTCGGTGCCGGCAGTTGGGATAACTACCGCACCCAGGTTGACGTCAGCGGCCCGCTGACCGACAGCGGCAACATTCGCGGCCGTGCCGTGGCGGCCTACCAGGACAAGCACTCGTTCATGGACCGCTATAAGCGCAAGACCGGGGTCTATTTCGGCACCCTCGAAGCCGACCTCAGCGATGACACCCTCCTGACCCTGGGCTTTGATTACCAGAACAACGACCCCCACGCCTCGGGCTGGTCGGGCAGCCGCCCGCTGTTCGACCGCAACGGCGAGCGTATCGACGTCAAGCGCTCGTACAACAACGGCGCCAACTGGAGCCGTTGGGAGCAGACCACCCAGAGCGTGTTCGCGACCCTGGAGCACAGCTTCGCCAACGGCTGGGTCGGCAAGGGCCAGTTGACCCATCAGGTCAACAGCTACGATGCGCCGCTGGGTTCGGTCATGAGCGGCCCCTTCCCGGCCACCGGCCTGTCGTCGATCTATGCCAACAAATTCACCGGGAACACCCGCACCGACGCCGCCGATGCCTACTTCAGCGGCCCCTTCAGCCTGGCTGGCCGCGAGCATGAACTGGTGATCGGCGCATCGGCCTCCAGCGCCCACTGGCAAGGCAAGGACTACGGCAACCCGACCTTCCTCAGCGCCAACGTCATTGATTTCTGGAACTTCGACGGCAAGACCACCGAGCCGGACTGGGGCGCACCGACCCAATACAACGACACCACCACACGCCAGACCGCAGGCTACATCAGCGCACGCTTCAACCTGACCGACGACCTTAACCTGCTGTTGGGCACACGGCTGGCCAACTACTGGCTGACCGGGGATTACCACACCACCGAGACCGGCCGCCTCGTGCCTTACGTGGGTGTTACCTACGACCTGAACGACAACTTCACCGCGTATGCCAGCTATACCGACATTTTCATGCCGCAAACCTACAACCGCGATCGCAACAACAAAGTGCTTGAGCCCGATGAAGGCAAAAACTACGAAGTGGGAATCAAGGGCGAGTTTTATGGCGGCAGGTTGAACACCAGCCTGGCCTATTTCGAGGTACATGAAAGCAACCGCGCCGAACCGGACGCCGAGTACAACGCCGATCCGACCAACCCGTCGATCCTCTATGCATCAGTCGGCACCAAGGCCAAGGCCAAGGGCTTCGAAGCCGAGATGTCCGGCGAACTGGCACCGGGCTGGCAGGCCCAGGCCGGCTTTACTCACAAGGTCATTCGCGGCAGCGACGACGAAAAAATCTCGACCTGGGAGCCCGAAGACCAGTTGAGCCTCTACACCACCTATAAATTCAAGGGGCCGCTGGACCGCTTGACCATCGGTGGCGGCGCACGCTGGCAGAACCGCAGCTGGCAGAACATCTACAACCGCGCCAAGGACCAGTACCAGGACTTCAGCCAGGACGCTTACTGGCTGGTCGATGCAATGGCCAAGTACCAGGTCAGCGAGCACCTGTCCACCACACTCAACGTCAACAACCTGTTCGACAAGCAGTACTACACCAATATCGGCTTCTACAACACGGCGTATTACGGTGACCCGCGCAATGTAATGGTCAATACCCGCTGGGATTTCTAGGGCGCTTTTTTTGCGCCCGCTGGATACTCAAGCACTGACCCAGCGCTACTCGAGATCTCCCAATGGAATAATCTGCGCGCTGCCATGGCGCACTCCGCGCTCGGCCATCACCTGGCGCGTCAGCTGCGCCACCTCGCCGACCGTGCCCTTGAGCACCGAGACTTCCATGCACTTGCCCTGATCCAGATGCACATGCAGCGTCGACAGGGTCAGGTCATGGTGCTCGTGAAAGGCCGTGTTCAGACGCTTGGACAGCTCCCGGGTGGCGTGGTCATAGACGTAACTCAAGGTTGCCACGCAGGCACTTTGCGGGTCGCCCTGCTCCGGTTCCAGCAGGCCGGCGCGCAACAGATCGCGGATGGCCTCGGAGCGCCCCTGGTAGCCGTGGGTGCCAACGCGCTCATCAATTTCGGCCAATAAAGCATCGTCCAGCGAAATAGTGACCCTCTGCATCTAATCGGCCTCGCAGTTATGAACTTTTGACATAGACTTCATACCCAGCATCTGATCAGGCCACTGGCCATCAACTGAGGGAGACGCAGTGTGAAGCAGTCATGGACTAAAAAACAGCTGACCTTATGGATGATTGGAGCCTGCCTGAGCGCAGGCTTGTCGACTGCATGGGCGGGCGATGCAGCCCCCACACTGACCTACTCGTGGCCAACCAATGCCGGGCCGCTGGACCCTCGCGGCTATTCGCCGAACCAGATGTATGCCCAGGCCATGGTCTATGAACCGCTGGTGCGCTACACCGCCCAAGGCACTCTGGAACCCTGGCTGGCCACGTCATGGACAGTGTCAGCAGATGGCAAGACCTACACCTTCACCCTGCGCGACGGTGTGACCTTCAGTGACGGCAGTTCGTTCAACGCAGCCGCAGCCAAGGCCAACCTCGACGCGGTGCTCGCCAACAGCAAGCGTCATCAGTGGATGGAGCTGGTCTCCACCCTGGAGCGTGTCGAAGCACCGGACGAGCACACCCTGGTGCTGGTGCTTAAACACCCCTACTACCCGACCCTGATGGAACTGGCGCAGGTTCGCCCGTTGCGCTTTGCCGCCCCCGAGGCAAAGCCCGGCGTGCCGGTGGGCACCGGGCCCTGGGTACTGACGCAAACCCGCCGTGGCGAGTTCGACCGCTTCGAGCGCAACCCGCACTACTGGGGGCCCAAACCGGGCTATGGTTCGGTACTGGTGAAAGTCATCTCCGACCCGGACAGCCGCGCCATTGCCCTGCAAACCGGTGAAATCGACCTGATTCAGGGTGCCGACGGCGAAATCTCCCCCGGTACCTTTGTGCGCCTGCGCGATTCGGGCTTCAAGACGGCCATTTCCGCACCGCTGGCCACCCGTACCGTGGCAATGAATACCGGCCTGGCTCCGACCAATGAACTGGCCGTGCGCCAGGCGATCAATCAGGCCGTGGACAAGGACACTATCATTGCCAAGGTGCTGCATGGCCAGGAGCCGCGGGCCGATGCGCTGTTCGCCAGCAACATGCCGTATGCCGACCTGGGCCTCAAGGCACTGCCCTACGACCCCGAACAGGCCAAAAAAAACCTGGAAGCGGCAGGCTGGAAAGTCCCTGAAGGCAAAGCATTCGTGAAAAAAACGGCCAGCCGCTAAGTATCGAACTGGTGTTTCTGGGCCCCAGTGCCCTGCAAAAAAACCTCGCCGAAATCATTCAGGGCGAACTGGCCAAGGTCGGCATCGACGTCAAGTTGCGCGCCGAAGAAGACGGTGCCCTGGTGCAGCGCCAGCGCGAGGGCAAGTTCGGCATGATCTTCGCCGATACCTGGGGCGCTCCCTATGACCCGCACTCGTTTGTCAGCTCCATGCGCTACGCCGGACACGCCGACTACATGGCCCAGCTCGGCCTGCCGATGAAGGCGGCCATCGACCGGAAAATCGCCGAAGTACTGGGCGAAACCGACGAGGGCAAGCGCGCTGACGATTACCGCGAGATCCTCACCACCCTGCACGATCAGGCCGTGTACCTGCCGATCTCACACCTGACGGCCATCAGTGTCAGCGGAAAAAACGTCGACAATGTTCAATTCGGCAGCACGCTGTTTGATGTGCCGTTCGAAGTGATGCACCCCACCACAGGGAAGCCATAAACCATGCTGCGCTATATTATCCTGCGGCTTGTGCTGCTGATCCCGGTGCTGCTGGGGGTGTCACTGATCGTCTTTGTCCTGCTGCACCTGGGCAATGGCGACCCGGCCCTGGACTACCTGCGCCTGTCGCAGATCCCTCCAACCGACGCCGCGCTGGCCGAGGCACGCCACGCACTGGGCCTGGACCGGCCACTGCCCGAGCAGTACCTCACCTGGCTGTGGAACGCCGTGCACCTGGACTTCGGCACCTCCTATATCACCGGGCGCCCGGTGCTCGATGACATCCTCTATTACCTGCCCGCCACCCTTCAGCTGGGTGGTCTGGCGCTGCTTGCCACGCTGGTAATGAGCATTCCGCTGGGTCTGGCGGCGGCCCGCTGGAAAGGTCGCTGGCCCGACCAGGTGGTGCGCTTCATCACCTTTATCGGTGTTTCCATGCCCAATTTCTGGTTGGCTTTTTTGCTGATTGCATTGTTCTCGCTGTGGCTGGGCTGGCTGCCGCCGATGGGCCGTGGTGGTCCGCAGCATCTGCTGATGCCGGTTCTGGCGATTGCCCTGATGTCGATGTCGATCAACGCCCGCCTGCTGCGCGCCAGCCTGCTGGATGTGCGTGAGCATCGACACGTGTTTTATGCCCGGGCCCGTGACCTGAACGAAAAGCGTGTATGGCGCGACCATATCCTGCGCAATGCCTGGATGCCGCTGGTGACCGCCACCGGCATGCACATTGGCGAGTTGCTCGGAGGTGCCCTTGTGATCGAAACCATCTTCGCCTGGCCCGGTGTTGGCCGCTTCGCGGTCAGCGCCGTGCTCAACCGTGACTTCCCGGTGATGCAATGCTTCACCCTGCTGCTGACCACACTGCTGGTGCTGTGCAATCTGGTGGTGGACATCTGCTACGCCTGGCTAGACCCGCGCACACGTTTCTCGGGGGTGATGGCATGAGCACAATAGCGGCGGTCTATACCGGTAAAAAATACGGCGCGCGCATCGGCTACGGGCTGGTTGCCCTGCTGTTGCTGATGGCGCTGTTCGGCCCCTGGCTGGCACCCTACGACGCCACCCTGGTGAATCTGGGCGAGCGTCTGCTGCCCGCCAGTACCAGCCATTGGCTGGGCACCGACCACCTGGGGCGCGACGTGCTCTCGCGCCTGATCGTCGGTACGCAACTGTCCCTGGGCAGCGTGGTGCTGGTGCTGGGTCTGGTACTGGTGCTGGGCGTGGTGATTGGCGGTATCGCCGGGATAGTCGGCGGCAAGCTCGACATGTTCCTGATGCGCCTGTGCGACATGTTCCTGACCTTCCCCACCCTGGTGCTGGCGTTTTTCCTGATCGCCTTGCTGGGTACCGGCCTGACCAATGTGATCATCGCCATCGCGCTGTCCCACTGGGCCTGGTATGCGCGGATGGTTCGCGGCATGGTGCTGGCCCAGCGTAACCGGGATTATGTGCTGGCTTCACGACTGGCCGGTGCCTCGCGCCTGACCCGGCTGCGCCAGCATGTAATGCCCAACGTCGTGGGGCAACTGCTGGTGCTGGCATCGATGGACATTGGCCACATGATGCTGCACGTCTCGGGCTTGTCCTTTCTGGGTCTGGGCGTCAGCCCGCCAACCCCCGAGTGGGGCGTGATGATCAACGATGCCAAGGAATTTATCTGGACCCAGCCGCAGTTGCTGCTGTGGCCGGGCCTGATGATCTTTATCTCGGTGATGGCCTTCAACCTGCTGGGCGACGCCTTGCGCGACCGCCTTGACCCCAGCGTACTGGCGGAGATCAAGGAATGAAACACACATTGGTGATTCGCGACCTGACCCTCAAACACCGGCAACGCACCCTGGTCGACCGGGCCGAACTGACCCTCAGGGCCGGCCAGGTGCATGCGCTGGTCGGTGCCAGCGGCTCAGGAAAATCGCTAACCAGCCTGGGCATCCTCGACTTGTTGCCTCCTGGCGTACACAGCAGCGGCGCCACCCTGTTGCTGGATGGCCAGGTGGTGGATGCTGCGCAATTACGTGGGCGCGAAGTGGCATTGGTGCTGCAGAACCCGCGCAGTGCCTTCAACCCGGTACGCTCACTGCGCCAGCATGCCCTTGAAACCCTCCAGACCCGCGACCTGCAAGGTGCCGAGGCCGAGCAGCTGATTCAGAGCACCTTGCAGGAAGTGGGCCTGCACGATGCTCAACGGGTGCTCGACTCATTTGCCTTTCAACTGAGCGGCGGCATGCTGCAACGGATGATGATCGCCCTGGCCCTGCTCGCCGACAGCCGTTTTTTGCTGGCTGACGAACCTACCAGCGATCTGGATGTTGTGGCGCAGGCACGTTTTCTCGACCTGCTGGAACGACTGGTAGCGCAGCGCAACCTTGGCGTGCTGCTGATCACCCATGACATGGGCGTGGTGGCGCGCTGCGCCGATCAGGTCAGCGTCATGGCCCACGGCCGTATTGTCGAACAGGCCGATGTTCACCGGCTGTTCAATTCACCGCAAAGCCAGGAAGCACGCACGCTGCTGGCAGCACACCACTCATTGACAATGGAGAGCTGCGCGCCATGAGTTTTATTCAGGTACGCGACCTTGAGCACGGTTACAGCGCTGGCGGGCTGTTCAGCAAACGGCATCGGGTACAGGTGCTGAGCGGCTTGAATCTGGACCTGCACGAAGGTCAAAGCCTTGGCCTGCTGGGAGGTAGCGGCAGCGGTAAAAGCACCCTGGCGCGCCTGCTGATGGGGCTGGAAAGCGCCGACCAGGGCAGCATTGTGTTCAAGGGTCAGCCTCCGTTTTTACAGCGTGTGCAGATGGTCTTTCAGGATGCCCTCAGCGCTTTCAACCCCCAGCGCAGCATTGGCTGGAGCATTGCCGAGCCTTTGCGCCATCTTTCAGACATGGACGCCTCGGCGTGCAGGACCCGGGTTGAGCAATTGCTCCAGCAAGTCCAGCTTGAGGCCCGTGACATCGACAAGCTCCCGGCACAACTGAGCGGCGGGCAACTGCAGCGCGCCGGTATTGCCCGGGCCATGGCGATCGGCCCGCAGCTGATTATCCTCGACGAAGCCCTGTCCAACCTTGACCGGGTGCTGCAAGTGCAGATTCTGGATTTGCTCGCACAGGTACGGCGCGAGTCGGGCACCGGTTTTTTGCTGATCACCCATGACCTGAGCCTGGTGCAGCGTTTTTGCCAACGGGTGGTAGTACTGGCAGACGGCAAGCTGGTGGAAGACCTGCCGGTCACGGCGCAGATGCGCTTTACTCACCCGGCTGCGCGAACCTTGCAGGAGGCGGTGTTGCCGGCGATGCCCAGGGCCAGGAGCGTTCGTGAGCCGCAGTTGCAGGCCTGAAACGGCTAACACCCACAAACCGTAGCAGTTGCCTGTTCCTTCGACAGCGGCTACAGGAAACTGCAACTGTGGGAGCGAGCAGGCTCGCTCCCACAATAGGGCTTGACCTGTAACGGAGTATCGACAAAGGCTGGCTTCACGTTCCGCTTTTAACCTTGCTCCACACCCGCGTGCGCACCCGTTCAAGCTTGAGCGGCAACGGCTCCAGCGGGAACAAAGTGGCCATGACTTTCTCGTCAGGGTAGATATCCGGGTTGTCGCGCAACGACGGGTCCATCAGTGGCCTGGCGTCCTGGTTCGCATTGGGATATTTGAGGTAGGTCGAAGTCCGGGCTATCACCTGCGGGCGCAGCATGTAGTCGATAAAGGCCAGCCCCTGCTGCGGGTTGGGCGCGTCGTTGAGCAACACCAGGCTCTCAACCCAGATCGGCGCCCCTTCACGGGGGATGCTGTAGCGGATGTTGCGCCCATTGCCGGCCACCTGCGAGGCGGTTTTGGCGTATTGCACCCCGCCTGCCCAACCCAGCACCACGCAGACGTTGCCATTGGCCAGGTCGGTAATGAATTTCGACGAGTCAAAATAGCGGATATAAGGACGTAACGTCAGCAGCAACGCTTCGGCCTTGGCATAGTCCCGGGGGTCGCTGCTGTTGTATGGCAAGCCGAGGTAGTGCAAGGCGATTGGAATGATTTCACCGGGGGCATCGAGCATGGCTACACCGCACTGGCTCAATTTGCTCAGGTTCTCGGGCTTGAAGATCAGGTCCCAGGAATCCACCGGCGCATCCGGCCCAAGTATCGCCCTGACCTTGTCGACGTCATAACCCACCCCGGTAGTGCCCCACAAATACGGCACGGCATAACGATTGCCGGGGTCATTGCTCTGCATCTTGGCAAGGATGGCCGGGTCCAGGTGTGCGAGGTTGGGCAACTGCCCCCGATCGAGTTCCTTGAGCACCCCGGCCTTGATCAGGTTGGGTAGCAGGTCACCGGTGGCCACAACCACGTCATACCCGCTGCGACCGGCCATCAGCTTGCTTTGCATCACATCGCTGTTGTCGAACACGTCGTACATCGAGGCTGTGCCGGTTTCGGCCTGGAAGTTTTTCATCGTGTCCGGAGCGATAAAGTCGTACCAGTTGTAGATATTCACCTGAGGTTCGGCGGCGTGAACCAGGCTGCAACCCAATAGCGCAGCCAGGGCAATAACCGTCGTGTTTTTAGTCTTCATTGGCTGGCTCCAATCAACAGTTCGCGACGCCCGTCCGGGTGTTCGAGCTGTTCACCCGACAGCAGCAAGCGACGATCCTTGAGGTAGTCGTAGTCTCGCCGGGCAGCCTTGAGCTGATCCAGATCCAGCGCTACAACATGGCGAATCTCATCGCGCCCGGCCTCGAGCAACACCCGCCCGAACGGATCGACCGCCATGCTGCCACCCGCGAACACCAGCCCGTCATCCCCGCTACCGACGCGATTGACCATCACCGCAAACGCCTGGTTCTCCTGGGCACGGGCCATGATCGAGGTACGATGCACCGGGCCGTAGGGGTCCATATTGCCGTTGGTGACAATGATCAGTTCAGCCCCCAGTTGCGCCAGTGCTCGGCCGGTTTCCGGCAGCTCAATGTCATAACAGATCAGCAGGCCAACCCGCACACCCTGCCAGAACACGGTGGTAAAACGGTCGCCGGGGGTAAAGTCGCCGCGTTCACTTGGCCACAAATGGGTCTTGCGGTACTGCAAGGCGATCCCCTCGGGCGTGACCAGTACCGAGGTGTTATAGAAGGTGCCGTGATGATTTTCCGCCAGCCCCACCACCACACTGACTCCACGTTCGCGTACGGCCTGCAATACCGCACCCAGGGTCGGGCCGGTCAATGGCTCCGCCACCTGCGCCAGTTGCTGGCCGCCGACAAAGCCGGTCAGGTGGGTCTCCGGGAATACCAGCAGCGCAGTATCGTCAGCGCAGCTGGCGATGGCGCTCAATGTACGCGACAGGTTATAAGCGGTGTCGCCGTCACGGCCTGCCAGTTGCACCAGTTCAATGTTCATCTCGGATCCTTGCAGGGTGGGATGAGCCGAGTATGGTGCGCGGCACCGCGCCAATAAATGACTTCGATGGGGTAACACCCGGTGGGTAGTGAGATGAATCTGACCTTGCAGGATGTGGCCTGGCATGACGCGATGGGCCGCGTGATCGAAACCCTGGACCGGCCCAATTTCTGGACTGCGCTGGTACGTTTGCTGGGCCGCTATGTACCCGTGGACAACTGGGTGGTGCTGATCTACAGCGCTGGCAAGCCACAGGTTCTGGCCGAGTCCCCCGGTGCAGACGGTGGCATGGATTCGCTGTTCCAGGACTACCTCAAGGGGCTTTACCTGCTGGACCCGTTTTATATCGCCAACCGTGAAGCACCGCAAAGCGGCTTGTTCCGCCTGCAGGACGTGGCCCCCGAATGCTTTGAACAGACCGACTACTACCAGCGTTATTTCCGCCTGAATATCGTTACCGACGAGGTGCATATCAATGTGCAACTCGACAATCAACGCACCCTGAGCCTGTCACTGGGCAGCCAGTGCCGTTTCAGCCTGGAACAGAGTGCATTGCTGGGGTTGGTGCAGCCGTGGGTGGCCGCCTTGATGCGCCAGCGCCTGGTTTTTGAGCGCGACCCCAAGGAGGCACCGGAGCTCACGCCCAACTGGCAAAGCCGCCTTGAAGCGGCTGCCGAGCAGTTGACCTCGCCGTTGACCGCACGCGAAATGGAAGTCGCCCTGTTGCTGCTAAGTGGTTGTTCGAACAAGGAAATCGCCCGAAAACTGGCAATTTCTGCGGAGACCGTCAAGGTCCATCGCAAGCACATGTACGGCAAGTTGGGAATCAAGTCACAGTCCGAACTGTTCTCGCTGTTTTTGCAGGCTCAAGAATAAAAAGCGCTTAACGTGGCAGCGCCTCGCAGTGTAAGTTTGGAAATGTTTTGTTTCACTTACTTCATGTTTCCATCCAACGACCTGTACAGGAACGCCCAGCAAAATGGACTTTTCACTTAAACAACTGGCCGCTGCAACCCTGATGATGGCCAGCCTCGCTGCGTTCAGCACTGCAGCCCACGCCACCATCACCCCGCAACAGAGTGCTGTCATCCTCAAGACGTTCAGCGACACCCATGTCACTGACTTCCGTCAGTTTCTGGGGGCGTTGGCCAAGAGTGAGCTGGCGCAAAAAGATAATCTCGGCCCGACCATCAGCGCCTTTCTCGACAACAAGGCACTGGCCCCCGAGCAACAGAACGAGATCTATCGCCTGCTGGGCCTGTATACCCGGCTCAAATACGGCAAGGCGGCTACCGACACCCTGCGTGAACTGGTGGCCATCCCCACCGTCAACCTGGACGACGTGCCCCAGTACGAGAACCCGCAATTTCTCAAGATCGCCGACAAGATCAAGGATCTGGCCAAGGCCTTTAACCTGAACTTTCGCAATATCGACAACCGTGTCTATGAAGTCTCCCTCGAAGGCAGTGGCGATGAAGTGGTCGGTATTCATGCCCACGCCGACGTAGTGCCGGTAACCCCGGAAAACTGGGTACTCAAGGACGGCACCCAACTCGACCCGTTCAAGGTCACACTGATCGGTGACCGTATGTACGGGCGCGGTACGGAGGATGACAAAAACGGCATCGTGGTGGCGATGTACGCCATGAAAGTCATCAAGGAAGAACAACTGCCACTGGCCAGGAACTTCAAGTTGCTGATCGACACCACCGAAGAAACCAGCGGTGATGCCATTCCTTATTACTTCGAACACAACCCGGTGCCCAACTACAACCTGGCGCTGGATGGCGGCTACCCGGTGGTGATTGCCGAAAAAGGTTACGGCACCGTTATGGCCACCTTTGCCCGGCGCAAGGGCGAAGGCCAGGGCGCCGAAATCGTCTCGCTGACCGGCGGCATGGTGACCAACCAGATCCCGTCGACGTCGGTAGCAACCCTGGTGACCGACAAACCCGCCGAGCTGGCGGCCAGCCTGAACAAGGCCGGTGCAGAATATGCCAAACGCAATGGCGGTGATTTCGAGGTCAATGCCAAGGTGGTTGGCAAGGATGTCGTGCTGACCGTAACCGGGGTTTCTGCCCACTCCTCAGAGCCCGAGTCGGGGGTCAACCCGGTGGCACGGATGCTCGACTTTATCAGTAGCGTCGACGGCCCTATCGCCCTCAAGCACAACCACATTACCGACGCAGCGCACTATGCTGCCGACAACTGGGGCCTGGACTACAAGGGCGGCAAGCTGGGGGTCGGTTTTGCCGATGACTTTATGGGGCCGCTGACCACCTCACTGACCTTTGTGGGGCTGGACGACAAAGCGCTCAAGCTGGCGGTCAACCTGCGCGTGCCCAAGGGCAAGTCGCCGGAGGCACTGAAAGCGCAGATTGCCGAGAAGCTGACAGCCTGGAGCAAGAGTCAGCAGGTACCGGTGAGTTTCGAGTACTCGATTGCCGAGCCGATGTACCGCAACCCCGAGGGTGAGTGGGTCAAGGCGCTGTTGGCGGTAGCCAGCGAAAACCTGGGCATGGAGCACACGTACGGTACTTCGGCGGGTGCAACCTCGGTGCATGAACTGCCTAATGGCGTGCAATTCGGCCTGGCCATGCCAGATGTGAAATACACCGGGCATACCGATAACGAGTTCAAGACCGTGGAGCAGTTCATGCTGGACCTGCAGATCGTCACCGAGATGATGGCCCGGGTGGGGCAGTTGCCGAAACTGTAAGGGCAAATCCCCGTAGCAGCTGCCGAGGAACGCAGCCTCGTTCCTACGGCAGCTGCTACGCAAGGTTGAGGCAGCCCTCAGGAGGCTTTCCAGCCCACCTGCTGCAACGCTGCCAGCAACCGCTCGGGCTTGAGCGCCAGCACGGTATTGCCACATCCGCTCAGGTCATCCGCACCGAGCATGGCATTGAGTATCGCCTCCTCTACCGCATCCGCAGCCGCCACAAACAGCGCCGAGATGTAATCGTTGTTGACCATCTGCAATGCCGTGGTCGGCTCCCCCGGATGGCCGAAGTTGGCCGCCGGCAAATTGCTGTTGCCCACCGCAAAGGCAATAAAAATATCGCCGCTGGAGTCTTCAGTGCCGCCCCCCACTCGCGCCAGCCCGACACTGGCACGCTGCGCCAGACGGGTACACTGGTGTGGCAACAGCGGCGCATCGGTAGCGATGGTTATCACGATCGAACCCATGCCCGGCACGCCCACATTTTTCTCGCTCTTAAACGGGGACGGTACGTCATCCAGCACGGTACCCACCGGGTAACCCCCCACCCGCAAGGCTTCGCGTACACCATAGTTGGCTTGCACCAGCGCACCGACGGTCCAGCCCCCCTGCTCCGGGCTCAATACTCGCGAGGAAGTGCCAATGCCACCCTTGAACTCGTGACAGATCATCCCTGTGCCACCGCCCACATTGCCCTCCTGCACAGGGCCTGTCCTGGCATCCTGCAGGGCAAGTTGCACATGCTCGGCCGTGACATGCTGGCCCCAGATATCGTTCAGCGTGCCGTCGTAGGTTTCCAGCACCACGGGCATGCACCAGTAGGTGTGCTGCTTGCCCAGCTCACGCTCGGCTGCCACCAGCGCATCGCGCACCACGCCAACACTGTGGGTATTGGTATAGGCAATCGGCGAAGTCAGCAAACCGGCTTCGCGAATCCACTCCAGCCCCGTGGCGTCGCCGTTGCCATTGAGCACATGCACGCCGGCGAAGCAGGGTTGCAGGTGGGTGGCTCCCGCACGCGGCTCAATCACGGTGACACCGGAATGGATGGAAACATCGCCGTTTTCAACGTTGAGGGTGTGATGACCCACTCGCACACCCGGTACGTCGGTGATGGCGTTGTACGCCCCCGGGGTGCCCGAACCGATGGTGATGCCAAGCTCACGGATACGCATGGTGCTTTCTCGTCGTTCGATTAAGTGCAGCCAGTGTAAGAACCTGGCCGGCACTTGACGATAACCCCCATGCACTACCTCCGAGGGGTTACTTGTCCGACTTGATGCTGGTCCACACCCGGGTGCGCACGCGCTCCATTTTTTGCGGCAACGGTTGCACCACATACAGCGACTTGAGCGCCTCGCTGGTCGGGGTCAGATTGGGGTTACCGGTGATGTCCTTGTTGATCAGTGCCAGCGAGTCCTTGTTGGCATTGGGGTAACCCAGAAAATCACTGATCCCGGCAATGACCTTGGGCTCCAGCAGGTGGTTGAGAAATTCGTGGGCCTCTTCGACATTTTTTGCACTTTTAGGGATGGCGAAGGTGTCAAACCAGATCGGTGCGCCCTCCTTGGGCAAGCGCCAGTCCACCACCACGCCGTTGCCCGATTCTTTGGCGCGGTTGCCAAACTGGTAGAAGCTGCCGGAATAACCAATGGCCACGCAGATGTCACCATTGGCGATATCCGTCATGTACTTGGCCGAGTTGAAGTAGGTCACATAGGGGCGGACCTTGAGCATCAGCGCCTTGGCTTTTTCATAGTCGGCGGGGTTCTGGCTGTTGGGGTCCAGCCCCAGATAGTGCAGGGCCAAGGGCAGGATTTCCGAAGGCGAATCGAGCATCGCCACGCCGCAGGATTTGAGTTTGGCCATGTTTTCGGGTTTGAACACCAGGTCCCAGCTGTCCACCGGCGCATCCTCACCCAGCGCAGCCTTGACCTTGGCCGGGTTGAAACCGATCAGCACCGTACCGTACATGTAGGGCACAGCGTACTGATTGCCAGGGTCATTGGTGTCCAGCAGCTTGAGCAGCGCCGGGTCCTGGTGCTGCCAGTTGGGCAGCTTGCTCTTGTCCAGCTTCTGGAACACCCCGGCCTTGATCTGGGTATCGAGGAACTGGTTGGACGGCACCACCAGGTCATAGCCCGAATTGCCGGTGAGGAGTTTGGCTTCCAGGGCTTCGTTGGTGTCGAAGGAGTCCCAGGTGACCTTGATGCCGGTCTGTCTGGCGAAGTCCTTGGGCACGGACGGCAGGATATAGTCCGCCCAGTTATACACCCGCAGCTCGCGCTGTTCGGCCTGTACGGCACTGGCCAGCAGCGTCAGCCCACAAACAGTGGCGCTCATCAAGCATTTCAGAGTGTCCATGGCTCAGTTCCCCGGATTCGGCGTGAGATCGATCGTTGTTATGTTCTGTACACGGCAGCGGCCTGCAAAAGGCCAAGGGCAAGGACGAAGTGGTTTGTTGTTATTGAGTGACGGGGTTGATTCTTGCCGAGAGCCCGGCACGATCACAGAGGGAGGCAGGCCAAAAGGGGACAGTTATGGCCATTGTCGATGTCCGGTTCTATGTCCGAAAAAGCCCCCCTCACCCCGGCCCTGGAGGCCAGAGTGAGGGCGAGCGCACAGGTGGCCCGTTACATGAATCCCGCCCGCAACTCATTCTTCGCCACCTTGTTCGACGCATTCACCGGCAGCGCGTCATGGAAGCGCACCACACGCGGTACCTTGTAATTGGCCATATGTTCACGCGCCCACTGGATCAATCCTGCCTCATCCAGTTGCACACCATGACGCAACACCACGCACGCACACCCTACCTCGCCCATACGCGCGTCGGGTATACCGATTACCGCCACCTGGGCAATGCCCGGATGCTCCATCAGGCCGGCTTCTATCTCAGCCGGGTAACAGTTGAAACCACCGACGATAAACATGTCTTTAAGCCGGTCGGTGATGCGCAGATTGCCCGCGGCATCCTGCTGGCCTATATCCCCGGTGTGCAACCAGCCTTCACTGTCGATGGTTTCAGCGGTGGCCTGCGGGTCTTCAAAGTAGCCCTGCATCACATGAAAACCGCGCAGGCAGATCTCCCCCGTGCTGCCCGCCGGTAAAGCCCGGTTTTGCGGGTCACGGATGCTCACCTCGGTGCCCGGAATCGCCCGGCCACTGGTGCTGGCGATGATCGTCGCCGAGTCAGCAGGGTCGCAAATAGTGGCCAAGCCGCCGCATTCGGTCAGGCCATAGGCCGTGGTCACCACCGCAAAGCCCAGTTCGCTGCGCATGCGCTCGATCAGGATCGGCGGCACCGTCGCCGCGCCGGTCACGGCAATGCGCAGGCTCGACAGGTCGGTTTCCGCCAGCTTGGGATGGGCCAGCATCGACAGGTACAGGGTCGGCGGCCCCGGCAACACGGTGATGCGCTCTGCGGCAATGCGCTGGAACACCGCTTCGGCGTCGAACACCGGGTGCGGCAGGATGGTCGCCCCCGCCAGCAGGCAGGTCAGCCACCCCGCCTTGTAGCCAAAGGCATGAAAAAACGGGTTGATCACCAGATAACGGTCACCGGCCTGTAAACCGATCACCGACACGTATTCGCTAAAGGCCCGAATCGTTTGACCATGGGCGCTCATCACGCCCTTGGGCTTGCCGGTGGTACCGGAGGTAAACAGCAGATCGCTGAGGTCATCGCTGTTCACGCTGGCTGCACGCAACAGCGCGGCAGATTCGCTGGTGGCCGCGCCAATGGCCACAAAACCGTCCCAGTCCAGGCCGGCGGAACTGGCCGCCGTGGTTTCGCCCAGCAACACCAGGCACTTGAGGCTGGCCGGTCGATAGGGCGCGAGCAAAGCCAGGTAATCGGTGCCCAGAAAACTCGGCTGCACAAACAGCAGACGGCTGCCGCTGCGCAGCAAGATATCGGCCGCTTCAGGGCCTTTCATCCGGGTGTTGATCGGCACCATGACCGCCCCCGCGCAATGAATGCCCAGCGCGGCAATGATCCAGTCCCGGCCGTTGGGTGCCCAGATCGCTACCCGGTCGCCCTTGCCAATGCCCTGAGCCATCAGGCTGCGGGTTACGCCCAGGGCCAGGCGCGGCAGTTCGCTGTAGTCGATGCATTGGCCATGTTCTTCAATGGCCGTGCGCCCGGCATGCTGCACCGAGGCGTTGAACAGCAGTTGCGGGATCGAGCGCGGCAGGCTCTGTTGCAGGCTGGAAGTCATCGGTCACTCGTCTGGCAGGTTATTCGGGAAAGCACACGCGCAGCTGTTCGCTGCTGGGCACCGATTGGCACGCCAGCACCCAGCCGTCATTGAGTTCTTGTGGGTCCAGGGCATCATTGCGCAGCATTTCGACACTGCCGCGCTCAACCGTACACATGCAGGTTGCGCAGGAACCCACCAGGCAGGAGCTGGGCGGTTTCAGGCCGGCGCGATGCATGGCATTGAGCAGGGTTTCGCCTTCTGCACAGGGCACTTCGTACTCCTCCCCGTCCAGGCGCACCGACAGCTGGCTGCCGATCACATCGGTGTTGACCGGTGCCGGAGCGGCCACACTGCCCTCTTCCGGCAGCGAGACAAAACGCTCGACGTGGATGTGCCCGTGCTCCATGCCGATGTCGTGCAAGGCGCTGACGGCCGCATCCATAAACGGGCCGGGGCCACAGATATAAGCCTGGGCATGCACAAAAGGCTGTGCCATCTGCGCCAGTTGTGCCACCGCCGGTATGCCCTGGACCGAGTCCAGCCAGTGGATCACTTGCAATCGTTGCGGGTGGGCGCTGGCCAGGGCTTTAAGCTCGGCGGCAAAGATCACCGACGCTTCATCGCGATTGGCGTAAATCAGCAGGATCCGGCCTGTGCCGGCAATCAGCGCCGATCGCAGGATCGACAGCACCGGTGTGACCCCGCTACCACCGCCAAACAGCACAAAGTCATTGTCAAAATGCCGCGGTACAAATACCCCGGCCGGCGCCAGCACTTCCAGCTGGTCGCCCTCACGCAACTGCTCACACAGCCAGTTGGAGGCACGACCGTCACGTACTTGCTTGATGGTGACGCGCAGGGGCTCGTCCTCCAGCGGGGTGCTGGAGAGCGAATAACAGCGCGGCAACCAGCCGCCTTCAAAGGGCACGCGCAGGGTCAGAAACTGCCCTGACTTATAGGTGAACTGCTCACGCAAGGCCGCAGGGACATCGAACACCAGGGAACGGGAGTCCGCGGTTTCAGTCACAATTTGCGCTACGCGCAGGGAGAAATACGCCGGTTGGCTCATATCAGATACTCATCACAAACTGGCCGCTGTCGATCCGCAGCTCGATACCACTGATGGCGCGGGACTCGTCACTGGCCAAAAACAGCACGCTGGCGGCGACATCTTCGGGCAGGCACATGCGTCCCATGGGGTCGGCATCGATGGTCAGGCTCCACGGGTCGAGCCCGGCGGGCAGGCTCGCGGTGGTCATCGGTGTGAGGATGCCGTCAGGGTGCAGGGAATTGCAGCGAATGCGGTATTTGCGCCGGCGGCACAACACCGCCACGGTACGCGACAGGGCAGCGACGGCGCCTTTGGAGGCGCTGTAGGCAACGTAATCATCGCGTCCGGCCACCGCCGCAATCGAAGACATGTTGATAATGGAGCCGCCCTCGCTTTCCTTCATCAGGCTTATGGCGGCGCGACAACCCAAGAAGACACTGTCGGAGTTGATGCGCTGCACCCGTTGCCAATCACTATAGGCGGTATTTTCAATATCGCCCTTGAGCAGGATCCCGGCGTTGTTGAACAGGATATCCAGCCGCCCGTGGTGCTCGCGAACGGTGTCGATCACCCGCGCCCAGTGCGTCTCGCTGCCCGCGTCATGCTCAATAAACAATGCTTGCGCACCGATCTCTTCAGCCAGGGCCAGGCCACCCGCCACATCGATATCGCTGATCACCACACGGGCACCTTCACGGGCGAGCAGCAGCGCCGTTGCCCTGTCCACGCCACTGGCCCCACCGGTAATCAACGCCACCTTGCCTGCAACACGTGCGCTCATAAGGTCACCCTTGCACTGTCTGTGTGAGCGAGCCTGCTCGCGATTGTTGTGCCAGGCTCGTTCCTGCCTGAGGCGGCAAGGCCGGCACGCCGCCCCGAAAACACGCAGTCGGCCAGGGACAAGCCACTGATATACAGGTGCGACGCCACACCAATAGCGGTGCGCCCGGCGCTGAACAGGCCGGCAATCGGCTGGCCATCGGTATCGAGTACAGCGCCGTTGCTTTCATCAACTTTAAGTCCGCCCAGGGTCAGCGCCCCCAGCGGAAAGATCGGGTTACCGACGCTGATATCGCAAGCGTAAAACGGCCCCTTATCCAACACCTGGCGGCTGCCTTCAGACTTGCCGAAAGCATCCGGCCCATCGCCCCGGGCACCGGCGTTGTAAGCGCGCAGGGCACTACTCAGCTCCCCCGCCTGCATGCCGCAAACGCTGGCCAACCGGTCCGGGTTGTCACCCTTGCGCACCTTGAGCAGCATCAAGGCCAGTGCCGGCAGGCTCTGGAACCACCAATAGCCACCGAACAGCGCCTGACGGATTGCCTGTTTGCGCAAACGCGCATCCAGCACCAGCCACGCCTGCCCGCCCTGCTCATCGCACAGCGGCTGGCCAAGGGTGGCACCGTAGACCTCTTCGTTGCAAAAACGCTGGCCATTGCTGTTGACCACAATGCCCTTGGGCCAGCAGTGCGGCGGGTTGATAAAGCGCCAGGCCGACACCCGGCTCAACCGCTCGCTTCGGGCCCCCACCGACTGCCCCAGCAGCAGACCGCTGCCATCGCAACCGGTAGCGCCCACCTTGAAATTGCGCCTGAAGTTGGGCGCATGATCGCGAATCAGCCCGCGATTGAAGATAAAGCCCCCGGTGCTGAGGATAACCGCGCGGCGGGCCCGGATCAGCAACGGCTGGCCATGGTCACGCTCCAGCTGGCTAACTTTGAGGCGCAGGCGGTCGCAGTAACCGGGGGCGAAGTTTTGCAGGCGCTCGGCCC
>NZ_WIVQ01000007.1:0-92800 GCF_009600545.1 Pseudomonas sp. FSL R10-1339
TCAGCTGTCACCGGTAGAGTTTGAAAAGCGTTACGCAGCGAGCCTGGAGAGTGTCTAGGAAACCCGGGGCGATTCAGGTTAACGGCTCGCGGTAATTAAAATTCCACATCATCGAGCCGCTGGCGCGTACTCGAAGCTGCAAGCCATCGCCGTCGCTGAGGACAAAGTCTTTACCAGTTGCCTTAACTGCCTTGAGCTGGCGATCAGAGAGGCGGGTTGCGTTAGTAGGCATGGGGGCTACCTCCAGCACCGTTTTGGTATCCTGAAAATAGCACCTGGTAGCCCGGGATACCACCTGGGATACCAAAGTGCCTGGAACTCAGAAAACTTCCAAAGCCCACAATAGCCCTGAAATCCCCGTATTTGCTGGATTTCAGGCACAAAAAAAGACGTCCTTGGACGTCTTTAGATGTAAAAGTGGTGGAGCCGGGGCCGTTTGAACTGGTCGGTGATGTTCTAGTAATCATTGGGCTTGGCGCGCCGCTAGAGATCAAGGCATACACAGGGGCATACATGCTGCTGGTTGCTGCGCCGTGTCAGGCAATAAAATTGAGCAGTGATGAGTGTTAGTAAGGCCATAACCTCAAGTCACATTCCAGCAACAGAACGCACCGACGGTGGTTGGAATCCTAATAGAGCATCTGAACCGAAGCGATTGCCGTGTCTTGGGCTCCCGCTCCCCGACGGGAAAAGTGACCTTAGCAAAAATTAGCAACTTTGGGACATAGGGTTCAACCATTCTCGGCCAGCAAAAGCGGGGCTTTGGCCGCAATACTCACGCCTTTGTACGTGGCTAATCTTAGCAATCTGTTCGTTGTTTTCTGGCATCACCTGAAAACAAAAGGTGGTGCCAGAGACGGACTCGAACTATTAGCTTCGGATTGCTGTTTATATGGGCTTGGTCGGTGGTGAGTATGATATCTGCTGAAAAATCTACTCGCTTTAAGAATATTGCTACGTTCTTCGAGTTATTTAAATCAAAACGCTATCGCTGCAAATTACAAAATCGCGCATAAAAGGTAAGCCACAACATGGCTCTCACTCAGAAAACTGTTCAGAACATCACTCTGCCGGCGACCTACCAAGATAAAAATGGTTTGGCGCTGCGAGTGACAAAAACCGGCTCTAAATCTTGGATCTTTCGATACCAGAAAGACGGGCATCGTCACGATATGGGATTGGGATCATTCCCACTCGTGTCGTTGGCGGATGCGCGAGCCGCCTGCCTGGAACTGCGGGTAAAGATCAACAGCGGAATTGATCCGCTGGCTGAGAAACACCAGAAAGCGAAACAGACCATCACCTTTCAAGATGAGGCGCTAGAACGAATTGAGCACTACAAACACGAGTGGTCGACAAAGCACGCCGCTCAGTGGTTCAGTTCGCTACGCGATCATGTATTCCCCAAAATAGGCCTAATGCCCGTCAACGAGGTAGACGCTGATGCGGTTATGTCTGTGCTTGAGCCTATTTGGCGTGAAATGCCAGAGTCGGCGCGCCGCGTGCGAAACCGCATAGAGCTGGTGCTCGACTTCGCAAAGACGCGTGGCAACCGCTTCGAAGATAACCCGGCACGCTGGCGCGGACATCTACAAAATATTCTGTCGGGCATAACCCCCGAAGTCGAACACCTTGAATCTATGCCCTACTCCCGAATGCCTGCCTTTATGGAGAAGTTAGAGGGAGATATCACCCGTGCGGCGCGCTGCCTACAATTCGTGATATTGACAGCTTGCCGCAGCGGCGAAGCGATGGGCGCAAGGTGGGATGAAATCGACTTCGAAACCAAGATGTGGAGCATCCCCGCCGAGCGCATGAAAAGCCGTCAACCCCACCAGATCCCATTAAGTGACGCCGCCATGGGGGTATTGAAAGACGTTCATACAAGAGGTCGAAGTGACTTAATTTTTCCGAATAGATCGCTTAAAGCCATCATGGCTAACAACTCTCTGCGCCGCGTTCTGACTCGATATGATGAAACTGCAACCCCGCACGGGTTCCGCTCAACCTTCCGTATGTGGGCAGTCGAGAAAACTAAGTTTCCAGATGAGATTTGCGAGATTGCTCTATCACATTCTGTAGGCACCGCGACTACTCGATCCTACAGCAGAGGCAACCTGCTAGAGCGCCGTCGCTCACTTATGGATAAATGGGCCAACTTCGTTATGGAGTGCAGTAATCCGCCGAAAACGAAGGGGAAAGACATTTCTATAGATGAATGAAAAAGGTCGGGGTTTTAGTCTCCTGCCTCTAATTTATTGTCTACATCGTAGGGCGAGAAAATTAGCATTGGGGCTCACTGACAGGCTGTCACCGCTGCCAATAGTTTGATTTCGTAGGCTTGATGTTGGAGACGTTCAGCCAGCAAGACCCGCACCTTTACCTCAAGAGGGTCGGTCTTTATTTATGCATCGATTGTTGGGCGATGACTCAGATTTATACTGTCGGATGAGTGGTCCGATTCTGTCTATGGGGATTGAGCCTGAATTGGCTCGATTGCCCGGCTCATCACTTTAGGGGATTGATCCGCTGGATGGATCGGATTTGAGCCAACAGGCATTTGCGGAGTTACCGGGGCCGTACGGTCACTCAGTAGCAGCACCAGGGTCAGAAGCACAAAGGCTGCAATCATGGGGAATGATCCTAACCACAACGCGATACGGCGTCGGTGTTGGTCTTCGTTCATCTGTGCTGACTCTTGCAGCTCGATAGCTGCCATACGACAAGAATGTCACCAATGTAGCGCCAGCCCACGAAAAGCTCGCACAAAATTGCAGTCTGACCATCCCTCTGATGGGGGAAAAACGACCTTAACAAACCTTAACAGCCTAGCAGCATACGATTAGGCCGCTTTTGACCAGAAAATCCGGGCTTTTACCGGTAATTCGGCGTATTTGTAGGTGGGTGAGGTTAACCAATTTGTTCACCTTGCGATTTTGCGCAAGTTAGCCTGATGGGAAAAGGACGTTAGCAAATGTTAACAATCTGCTTGCACCCGTTTGAGCCCTGCTTCGGTCTTGCACGGGTAGCCAGCATGCCGGTAGGCCCGGCCCCGTTATAGCTCACAAACCACAGGTCTACACGGGCATAAAGTCCTTTGAAAGCCTTTAAATCAAAGGTTTTTTGCTATTTCAGAGCCAGCCTTTTCGGACTCATTATCTGAGCATATCCACAGTCGCGGTGCTGGTTAGCAGTCTTCAAACTTTCAGTTTCTCCACTTGTATATACCGCGTTTTTTTCAGCCATTGCGACGGGATTTTGGTAGGTGAATTCTTGCTGACGTTAACAACACGCGGTTTTGCCGATTTATGAACACACTTGGCCGCATTGGAAGGAATTGGTTGTCCCCGGTTCGGTGGTTTTTCCGTCTCTGTCCTGTACGACATCCAACAACCTCATGGCGTGATAAGTTCGCTATCAGCCACGGTAAAAAGGCCAACTTCCTGCGCTTTACGTTAAAAAAATAGCCCGCATCGGCGGGCCATTTGTTTGAGCATAGACCATGGTAGCCGCCCCAACCGCTATCAACCCTATTGGAGGGCGGTTTGCAGTCTACGGGCGAGCTATATGCCCATCCCTACGCCTCCACTGGAGACGTGGGCAATCTGCCTGTCTTCCACGTTCTGACTGAGCGGTACCGACATATGAATGGTCTGATTACCGGCTGTCTTGCTGGGCGCCATCAGTGGCTTTTCGACTACTGGCATGGTTGGAAACTTGACCAGTGATGCGTCTGGTGCAGGAGCTGCATAGCTTGGCGCGATCATCGTGCTGGCGCTAACCGGCTTGAGAGACGCCATGCTCATGGCCGGTATAGCCGGGGCCATTACGCCCACCGGCTGAGTACTTGATAGGCCAGACGCCACAGAGGGACTTGGACCTATCGGCATAACGCCTAAAGGTGGACTACCCCTGACTGCTGACATGGTACTGGCCAGCGCCGCATTGGCCGCGTACGGGGCTTGCACCTTGCCCTGATCGGCTCGCCGGGTGGGTGTCAGGTCGCCAGCTTTCGCCTGAGCCAGATAACCGTCATATTTAGCCTGTACGTCGGCTAGGCCATTGGTACCGCCATTCGTGAGTTTGCGTGCACGCACAACATCGCCGGTCATCGCGGCTCTGTTAGCGCCTGACCCCTTCCAATGCTGTACAGCGATTTGTGCGGAGTACTTAGGGTCCATGGCTAGGTCTGGGTTATTCACCAAGTCGATGCCCAGCGCTTTTCCCATGGACTCGTACTGAGCTTTACCAGTCAGTTGTATGGCTCCCCGCCCCCGGTATTTGTACCCATCGCCCGTCGCGGTGTTTCCCATACGGCTGCCATAAACCTTATTGGCTATAGCCTCCGGGTGACCCATGTCAGCTCTAGCAGCCTCGGCGGTCTTGTAATATTTCGGGAACACTTCCTGTAGGCGCTTGGCGCTGTAGTTCAATTTTTCCTCGCTCTCTGTGAACCCGCTCGACTCAACATCGACGTTGGCCATAAGCATGGCTTTCGACTTCTGGTCAGTGATCCCACCTGCGTCCATCGCCTTTATCAGTTCGGCCTTGCGCCCATCAGAACCTTCAGAGCCAAGACGCCCGGAGGATTTTTTGTAGAGTACATTTTGAACTGCGTCCTTGACCGACGTGGCCTTGTCGCCCACGTAGTCCTTAGCTGTCTGAATGGTGTCCTTGATGCCCAGCACGACATCCACGGCCTTACTGAATGCCTCCTTGATACTGTCGGTCATTCCGCTCAGGAGTTTGACGCCTGTGGCTACCATGCCATCCCAAGCCTTAGTGATCGATGTCAGGTCAAAGGTAGATAGCCAATTCCCGACCATCCCCCCTAGTTGGTCACCAATCACTGCCCCAGCTATGGCGCCAGCAGGACCACCAAGCATCCCAAGCACACCACCAACTAGACCTCCGACGCTACTGCCTACGTTGCCATAACGCTTTGTCTTGTTCTCTTGAGGCGTCAGGTTCGGATCATCACCGGCCATTAAGTCACTGGCCAGCAGCCCCCCACCAATCAGCGCCCCAATGAAAGGGATCTTTTTTAGAATCCCCTTGAGCAGCCCACCGCCAGCCCCGCCAGCACCAACCCCGAATAACGAGCCAAGCCCTTTAACAAGCCCAGTAATCCCCGTCAGTGCTCCCAGTGCCTTAATCGGCGCCATGATCATGCCGAGCATAGATAGCAAGGCCGTCATGATCAGGCCCATACCACCACCGCCCCCACCACCTGGCGCTCTTAGGGCGTTCCAGATGCGGCGGTACCAGCTTACATTCTCACGCTGGTTTTTCTGTTCAGGCCGTCGACCAATGCCGAACATGCGCCCCATGGGCCTGAGGACACCCATAATTGGCTGGAAAATGCCGCCAATCTCTTTTACTGCCTGGACAGTTGGATCGATACCATCAGCCCCAGACGCCAAGGCCCCAGCCGCACCTTTCAAGCTCGCGGCAGCATCCCCCATAGCCTCGGTAGCGCGATTGCTGGATCCGGGCCGTGATGGACTGTTATCAGGGGGCGCGCCATCCTGGCCAGGCGGCACAGGGTTGCGTGGGCGCCATCGTCCGCTCTCATCACGGCCATGGTCTGGACTTTGCGGGCCAGCGGGCGCCGGCGGGGCTGGAGGTATCGGCGCCGGACTGGGCGGTCTAGGCGCAGGACTTGGTGGCGGAACCGGTGGCGCAGGCCTAGGCCGTAGTGCTGGCCCTGACGACGGGTGCGGGGCGGGAGGACGTGGGGGGTTAGATAATGCGTTGGCAATCGACGATAGCTGCGAAAGGGTTGAAGCCGTGTCCCTCTGAATTGCCTTAAGTACCTCGATTTCTCGGCCCATCTGGTCGAGAGCTTCCTTCATCGTCGCCGTTAGGAAGCCATCAGAGTCGGAAGGAAGGATGCTCATTTAGAACCCTCCGAAAACTTGACGCACAAGGTCGATGCTTTTGACCAGGACACCGGATACCTTCTCGGTTTCCACTTCCTCTGGTGCTGGCTCAAGTATTGGCAAGTCGGGCTCATAGCACCACCCAGCCCGGTTTTTTCACAAGAACATGTTCCTGTGAATCAAAAAACACCGGCAACAGTGGCAACATCGGCAACAGCCCCGTTTTCCGAGGCCTCCAGTCATTGCCAATTTGGTGATTTTGTTGCCAGCGTATTTTTAGTGGCAACAGTGATAACCACAAGTTGCAGTAGGAAAACGCCCATATATTGAAACGTAGGTGTGTGTTGCCAGTTGTTGCCACTTTTTTTATAGGGTGGCAACGGCTACAGGCCATGCCCCGCAAGGCTGTTGCCGGTGTTGCCACTGTTGCCAGTGACTTTATGTTCATGTGAACTTTGGCATTCTGGGTAAGTGGAGTTTGGGGGGCGGTCATGAGCCACCACCTTCCATGTCCATTGCTTCTTGGTCGACGACATATAGACGATGTTGCCCGCCACCAGGCAGTCGGTAGTTCTTCGTATTCCGTCCGTTGTCACGACGCGTCAGAGCGCTAGACGCCTCTAATGCCTTGATAACACGATTAAATCCGTAGCCGTGCGCGGCCTCGATCAGTGCCGGTTTGTTGAATAGGTACAGCCGCTTCCCCATTGATAATTCCCAGAACCCGGCTCGGTTATGTACCTTAGTGTCGGGCGTTTGGTCGTTCACATTGGAGAATCGGCTATCGCCGTGCCTGGCTATGAAGTCGCTAACGCTAGATAGGATTTGCCGGTCTTCGGCATTGCCGCTGCCTACTCGACTCAGCCACTCGCTATAGAGCAACTGGCAGTCAGCAAGGGCACTGCCTGGCGTCCAGGGCAAAAGGCCGTAGGTAATAGCCATTTCCCCTGCCAGCGCAATGACGGCGAAGCGATCCGCCACCCGTCCGGCTTGTGCGTTGTCCTCGATGAACTTGGCGCGAATACCGGCGAAATCTTCCAGCAGGCCGGGGCGGTCATCACTGGCGAGCAGCTTTTCCACGAAGGCTGGCCCGATGTGCCCATGGTGGGCGCTGACAGCGACAGTCAGAAGGCGGTGGAAATCGGCGCCCGCCAAGCCATGCAACTCGTCGAAGGCACGGTGGGTACGAGTACCGGCGTTCACGTCCACCATGCGTAATTCAGCGCCAGCGTGGGCCGCATTACCGCCGATGGCTGCGTGCTCAGATAGGGAGCGTTCACCACTCGACAGCGCCAGCAGGCGCCACGACAGTTTTGCCCTACCTTCACGCTCGCGAGTCATGGTGCCTTTGCCCTGGCCATTGGCGAGTGAGTAGGCCATTTCCTGTACGCGCTTTGGGTCGGCCCGCTTGATCTCGTCTAGAGGTAGCATGGTGTCATTACGACTCGATGCTTCGATTTCCAAACCGCCTTTAGTCATATCCCACGACGCCGCGAATATTCCAGGATCGCCCCATACGGACGAGCCAATCAGTTGCGCCAGCGACTTGCCGCTAGAGCTGTCGCCCACCAGGTGAACACCGCCACCCAGGACGCCCACTAGACTCAGCAACGGGCCAGCTAGAGCGCAGCCAATCGCCAAGGTCAGTACCGGGTTGCCCTCGCACTTGGCCGCGACTTCGGCTTTCCAGCCCACCAGATCACCGCGAAGGCTGAATAGGTTTTGTCCCTTACCGCTGGCCTGATAACGCACCTTGTCACTGCCGAGGGCGCGGCCTGGCAGCACAAAGGCGCCCGACTCATGCCAGCCGGGACGGCAAGTGGTAGCAAGCACTTGGTCAGGACGTTGGTCTAGTAGGTATTCCATGAATGCTCCACGTTTCTTGAGTGCGATGATTACGCCCATACCGAACAATTGGCGCCTTGCGTCCTCACCACTGCCGCCGAACACCTCCATGGGTATGATCCACTCCTTAATGCCGGTCTCCGTCACCAGTCGCAGTAAACGGCCTTCGCTGCCATCGTCGCTATTGGTTGTCCGGGCTACTACGCTCACGGGGCTGGCGATAAACTCGTCAGTGATGGGGCGATCTGTTTTGTCGTCGTCGGTCTCATCATCTGCGGTGGTGCGTTTAAAGCCGTGCCAGTACACACCGGGTCGCAGCGGGCGGGCTTTCTCATTTTTCACCCAGTATTCATACACGCCCCAGCAAGGGCGCACAGGTGCAATCTTCGGGGGTTCACAGGTCAGAAACTTGGACGAGGCCTTTGCCGCTTGGCTTGCGGTTGTTTTTGCCGTATCGGTGCCGTCAGTTGCCCCAGCCGTGCCGCCTAGGTCAACCGTTTGGCTGGTTACGTTATGTGGCATGGTCGATTTCCCAGCGGTACAGATCGTTGAAGTCAGTCAGGGTGTCGGGGGCACTGTTCGGCCAGTCGGGAAACGCCACCAGTCCACCCACTGCAATGGCGGCGGCATTGGCGGCGGTGCGTCCGGGATTGCCCTCGGTGCGCCGGTCGTCGTCTCCCGCAATGATAATTTCGATGTTGCAGTGTTCGGCTTTAAGCACAAGCGCCACTGGTTTTAGATTCCCTGCATTCAGCGCGCACGCGACGGTGTAGCCGATTTCGTGAAGCGTTGCGCTCGTGGCCCAGCCTTCACAAATGCACAGCGGCTTGCCTGGCGTGATGCGACCCAGCAGTGAATAGGTGCCCTTCACCCGGCCACCGAACAGGAAGCGCTTACCACCGTCCGGAGCGATCCGTTGCAGGTTGGCCAGCACGCCATCGGCATACAGCGGCACCAGCAACTCGTCACCACGCTGGCGCAAGCTGTGCGCCAGAACTCCCTTGGCGATTAAATAGGCATGGTCAGTATCGGCGGGGTGGGCATCACGCCACCAGCGTTGAGCAAGGCTCGCGGTTTTGAGCTGGCGCACTTGTTGCTCGGCTTCGCGCTGGCGGCTGGCCTGCTCAATGCGCTGGCGTACCTGTTCGGCTTCACGATAGTCAACGGGTGATCGACTGCTCCAAACGCTGGAACCATTCGTTTTCCAACTGCCGAACGCGCCGGACGCGATGCCGTCCAGGTACAGCACGTACCAGCCGTTAAGCGTACCGGCCTTGTCGTCAGGCACGTGGAAACGATGAATTGCACCGTCTGGCACGGGAAGCCAATCAAGCGGGCCATAGGCTGACTGGAGCACGTCACGGAAAAGGATCGTCGAGTCGGTCATGCGACCCCCTTGGCAGCGCCAGCAAAGGCCCGGCAAACTTGGCCGTTGTTAACACCGTGCCAGCAGGTGAAATCGTCGATTGAATCGACTAGGTAGGCAGTCACCATGGTATCGGTGCTGTGCATCACGACACGCCCGCACTCGGCGTCGGCCTCAGTCAAGAATGGCCCTAGCAATGCTTTGGCGCCCTTCGGATGGGGGATGTACCAGAGTTCGAGGACTTTCTTCAGGCAAGCCTTCGGCATTCCCGCTTTTTTGCAGGTTGTTTTGATCATTGTGGTTATTCCGTTACGAGGCTTTTGGTGCTACTCGCCCGAGCGTCGTTAGACAGACTGGAGCGCGTCACGAAAAGATTTGCTGCGTCACTCACTGGCCCTCGAAGGATCAACTCGGTCGATTAAGGCCTTAAATTCTTCGATGATTTCCGATAGCCAGCCCGCCCGTCCTGGGCACTTCTCTAGGTCGTGAAAATCGCTAAGCTCAGAGTAGGCCTCAATCAGCAGGGCGAAGCTATCGTCGTCAATGGCTGGCGCTGTGGGAGCGCTGGCATCGTCGTAATCTCCCTGCGTATTGTTGGTGCTGGCACACGCATATGGATTGCCATTTAAAGGCTTTACGCTACCCATGATGACAACTCCAGATTGTGGTTGATGGACGAGTTACAACCGGGTGTCGTCGTGGCAATCAAGGCGCACGAACTGCGTTTTGTAACGCCGCAGCCGAAATAGGCCACGCTCAGAAAAGGCACCAACAGCGACCAGTTCACTTTGCACCGCCTTGCACTTCCAAGGCGCGAACAATGGTCATGTGGTCGTTGTAGCGCTTGAGTCGAACGGATAGGGATGAGTCGGCGCGAAGTGCGCTCAAGGCCATGCGGCGGTGAGCAAGGGCGCGGATTTTGGACGGATTGAGGCTGAGGATGTGTTGCATGGGTACAGCTCCTTTTGCTGAGGAGCTACCGGCATCACTTGGCGATGATAGGCGGTAGCACTGTGCGGGCCGCCAAGATCGGCGCAAAAGGAAGCCGATAGGGCCGAGGCCCTCCCACACAGCGCCACCATAAAACGCAGACGAAAAAAAACTCCGCGACGATAGGTGGGAGCTTGTGCTCCTTTTACTTTCCGGGCTTGGCGTCCCGTGCGCTGAATTTGCAGCGACGGGCGCACCATACCGATTGTGGGAATGCATGGCAAGGGGCGGGAAGGTCTGGGCGATGTTCATGGAGATACACCTTTCAGTTCGAGGGGGAGCTTCAGTTGCTCCCTCAAGTGGGCAACGTGCTGCTGCATGCGGGGCTTTTGGTAGCGCCAACGAGCCAGCCGCCTACCGCTCTGGCTCGCTTCTTTCCTTGCAGCCTCAAGAGTCTGGTAAGCATGCCCGTATCGGGCTTCGCAGAATGCCGTTATCAGGTCTGCTTTCAGCTCGACCACAACATCACTGTTGCGCGAGAGGGACAGCAGGAAGTAGCACTGATCCTCGTTGAGCAGCACGAACCGTTCCGGCCTACCACCAACAGTACCGGCCCCAGGTTTCTCCGTTTGAAACGGAACAACCCCAAACCGCTCAAACTTGCTGAGGTATCGCTCGATCAGGCCAAGCGTGTTCTTGGGCTTAACGCCCAGTTGCTCGGCTAGTACGCGACTATCCACGCGGGGTTCATCCCTGATGAGAGTCAACCTGACTGGGTTCATGTGGCAATCCTCCGCTGGTGCTTGCTCTGTTGCTCATCGTCGAAGGAAGTGATGGGGGCGTTCGCGGTGTCGCGTGCTTCGATCTTGGATTGGAGCCACGATTGAATTTCTGACACTACAAAGTAGGACGCGGCTTGGCGGGTGGTGCTGTCCTTGAGAGGACGCGGAAAGGTTGTGTCTTTTTTGCGGAGCTTATCCAGCCCTGAGCGGGACAAGTCGAGCCAGTCGCAAAGCGCTGTCTGGCGAATTAATGCTTTGCTGGGGGGATCACTAGGATGCATATAGACCTCTCTGTAAGTGAGGCAATGTTCCTACTGAAGGTATCCTCCCCCGCAAGTGTCCCTCTATCCCCTTTTTTCGGAGGGGATACCTCACGTTAGCTCTAAGATTTCCCTGCTGGCGCGTAGCCGCTCCCAGGTATTGTCGAAGGATTTTTCCGTGAAAAGATTTCTACGGTTTAGTGCTGCTTTTCTGACATCCGATTTTACCCACGGTAAACCCGGCTGGCGTGGAGGAAGGGCCTTTGGGTTGTAACCGAGATCTATCAGTATCTCGATGACAGCTTGGGCTTGGCGATATGTCTTTCTTTTGGGCTTTTCCTGTACCTGGAGTGGTTCCGATATGCCAATCGTGGGATTTTTTTCTATGAGGGGAGCGGGTAGCGGGTTACTAAATTCCTCAGTCTTGGATTCAAACTCAAGCAAGTCGCTGGATTGAATAACCCAGTAAGCCGTTTCTGGGAGGGTACGAGTACCAATCATTACTACTTTTCCAGGTACATCGGTGTTGAACACGAAGCCACCCAGAATTTCGCTGCTTTCAAGATCTCCATTTTTGTTCAGTAGGAGTGTCTCCGGCGTGGATAGCAGGTCGAACTCCCCTTTTATGCCTGGGTATAAGGGGAATGGTTCTAAGGCAATATGTTCGGGGATCCCGGTGAGTGTTTCGGTTGTTCCTATTGTGGCGGGTACGGGGTAGGGAAAGCGCGCTGCGATTTTTAGACGCCCTTCAAGAGCTAGCCACAATAGATCCGTCTCGGTGACATTCATGTCTGGGCTCTTGTTCAGATACTTTGCGGCATCCGCTAGCGTCAGCCAACGCTTGTACTTTACTAGCCAGCTCAAAGCAGTGGCCTCGCGCACATTTGCACTTTTGAATAAAGCATTAGTATCTCGGTGGATGATTGCGGCTTATCCACTTGACTGACCGAAAGTTTATGCACGTTTTAGCTCAACCACGTTGTTGGCGGCCAGCTTGTCTAGATGATCGGCATACCACTGCATCATGGTCGTGCGCTGAGCCAGGTATTGAGCTTTGTTGTACACCCCGGCAATCCCATCTTTGACGTGCGATAGTTGAGCTTCAATGTGGTTTTCGTCGAAGCCGTGTTCGTTAAGGATCGTGCTGGCGATGTGTCTGAACCCGTGGCCGGTCTGCCGACCTTCGTAGCCAAGTCGGCGTAGGGCCATCAGGAAGACGGTATTGGATCGCGGCTTAGTGGTGTCGCTGCGGCCAGGGAATAGCAGCAAATAAGACCCTGTGAGGCTGTGCAGATCGCGCAGCAGTTCGACGGCTTGGCGTGGTAGGGGAACCACATGCTCACGACGACGCTTCATTCGTTCAGCGGGAACGGTCCACAGACAACCATCTAGATCGAACTCAGACCAGCGGGCCTCGCGCAACTCAGACGGTCGGCAAGCGAGCATAGACAAAAGGTGCAGACCCATACGAACGTCTACTGCACTTGGGTACGCTCTGATCGCTCGCAACAGAGGCGGCAGTTCGTCAATTGAGACATGGGCATAGTTTTCGGCGGGCTTGGTCAGCAGAAACTTGTGCAGGCCTTCAAGCGGGTTGTGAGTGGCGCGTCCGGTAACACGGGCCAGGTCGTAAATTTCCCGACACATGCCGCGTACCCGGCTGGTCTGCTCGATAATGCCTGTCTGCTCCTTGCCGCGCAGGAACTCCATCCACTCCATCGGCAGAATGCCTTGATAGGGGCGCTTACCAAAGACCGGGAACACATGAAGTTCCAAGGCGCCGATGGTCCGGGTTGCCGTGCCGTCACTCCAGCCTTTGCGCTTGTTGGCGTACCACTCGCGAGCCAGATGCTCGAACGTATTGTTTGCGGCTTCAAGCTCGGAGGCTTTTTTTGCTCGCTGAGTGGCAAGCATGCTGCCGTCTTTTGCTGTGCCGTCGCGCAATTCTGCTGCCTTTTGGCGCGCCTGCTCGCCGGTTAACTGGTGGCTACCCTTGCCGTAACCTCCCAATCCTAACCAAGACCATTTGCCATCGGCTTTTTTGTAGCGCAGCTCCCAAGACTTCTGTCCGGTCGGCTTAACTCGCAGATAAAGACCGGCACCATCCAGCTCCCGGTAGGTGCTGGCCTCGGGCTCAAGGCTGGCCAAGGTTGTATCTGCCATCGGACGGCGCTTTATCTCCGAGCGTTTCACTGTGTATGCCTCAGTTTCAAATATTCCGCGAGCATACAAGGAGGCATACACAGAGTGCAATGCTGTACGGGGGCATTCAGATACACCCAGACACAAGAAAGCCCGCGCAGGGCGGGCTTCTTGGGGTGTTTCCGATCATGTGGGAACATGTGGAAACTGGTATTTGGTGGAGCCGGGGGGATTTGAACCCCCGTCCGCCAGTACTCCGCTGTCGGTACTACATGCTTAGCCGTTTCTATTAAGTTAACCCTCAGCGACCCGAAGGGCAGGGTGCTTTGGGCGAGTTGTGTAAGTTTTAGCCGATTCGTCCACAACGTACTGCACGGCGATCCTGTTCTATATGACAATCACTTCAGGTTTACAGGCATCCCCTAGTGATTGCTGGACCCGAAGGTACCAGGAGGATGGCTAAGGCAGCTTACGCTGCGAGAGCTTGACCCTCGTAGGTTTCGTCATTGGCAACTATAAGTAGTTGCAACAGTGGATTTACGAGTTCTGTTACCAACTCGGCATGCACCTAGAGTTTCGCAACCGGCGTCGAATCCTAAACGGCCCCGATGCCTGCTGTGTATAACCAGCAAGCTAGCGGAGTCTACGCCTTTCTCACGCAGAAGGCCAACTCAAAGGGGTTACTCACCACCTTTGTTGTTGTTGGCAATGTCCTGGAGCACCTGGGTGGTCAGTGAAACGCAGGCCTGAGTGCCTTCTTTGGTGCCTTTGGACTGTTCTTCCTTGGCCTGGGCGACGGTGCTGTCGATGTTGTCTTGTAAGTCGGAGCTGATTTCGCCAGAGCTGGCTACGGCGTCGTTGATCTTTTGCAGGTTGATCTGGCAAAGGTCGTCTGCCGCAAACACCGGGGAGGCCAACATCACTGCGGATATAAACAGACCAGCAAGAGCGGTACGCTTCATGGGGAAAACTCCTTGTGCACAGGGTAGGCCCGGTGTTTCCAGGCTCGGTTTTATGCCCCAAACATTGGGGCCTTAAGCCAATTGACTATAGCCACGCTCGGGAGTTCTGCCTGGGTCAGGCCATTAATTTCAGGTTTTTTTTGTGCCCTAAAGTAGAGCGAATATTTGATTTTGTGGGAGCGGGCTTGCTCGCGATGGCATCGACGCGGTGTATGGGTCACACCGCAGCGATCCTGTCGCGAGCAAGCCCGCTCCCACATTTTCAGGCCTGGGCGCTGGTGACGCGGTCTACCAGGTACACCAGGCCGTGATAGTCGATCCCGCCATGCTGGCTCAAGCCAATCTCACAGGTTCGGCTGGTGGAGATCCCTTCGCTGCAATATTGCACCGCGTCTTTCAAAGTGCGCAGTGAGTGGGCGTTCAGCTCCGGGGTGGTAAAGCCTTTGTCACCGGCAAAGCCGCAGCAATGGATACCCTCGGGGATCACCACGTCGGTGCTGCACAGCCGCGCAATATCGATCAGGGCCTGGCTTTCGCCCAGGTGCTGGGTGCTGCAGGTGACATGCACGGCAATCGGTGCGGTTTGCGGGGTAAAGGTCAACTTGTCCACAAGGTGGGTGCGGATAAAGCGGACCGGGTCGTACAGGTCGAGGCGACTTTCCCCCAGGTCCTGCACCAGGCGCAGGGTGCAGGGGCTGGTGTCGCAGTAGATCGGGTCAAGCCCGCCACGGCTGGCCTGCAGCAGTGCGCCGATCAGTTCCTGGCGCTTGTGTTCGGCCTGTTCGTTGTAACCTTTCGACGCAAACGGCTGGCCGCAGCACAGACTGTCCATATTGTCGGGGAACACCACCTGGTAACCGGCTTTTTCCAGCAGGCCGCGGGTTTTGTCCAGCAACGACATTTGTTCTTTGTCTCCTGCCGCCGGGCCCATGACCCGCGACACGCAAGCCGCCAGGTACACCACCCGCGGGCGGGCATCCTTGACCGGCGGGGTAAAACGGATCGCCCGTTCCGGCTGGGGCATGGCGTTGGTCCACAATGGCACGCGGCCTTTGCTGGCCTTGCTCAGGGCCGATGAGAGTTTTGCCAGTCGCGGCGCCCCCAGCAGCATGCGCGCACCATTGGCCACGTGCAGGGTAAAACGTGCCCCCTGCAGTGCTGTGGTGAAGTGACTGGCCAGCCAGTCAGCCGTTTTCACACTGTCAGCGCTGCGTGCCCGGAGTTTTTTCACCAGTTCGCCGGTATTGATGCCCACCGGGCAGCGTTGCGCGCATAAACCGGTGGCTGCGCAGGTATTAATGCCTTGATAGGCGTAGGCTTTTTCCAGCTCTGTGGTGTCGATGCCGGCGCGTTGCCTGGCCTGGATATCGCGCCAGATCACAATCCGCTGGCGTGGACTCAGGGTCAGCCCCTTGGACGGGCACACCGGTTCGCAAAAACCGCACTCGATGCACTTATCCACAATCTCGTCCGCCGCAGGCATTGGCTTGAGGTGCTTGAGGTGGATATGCGGGTCTTCGCTAAGCACCACGTCGGGGTTGAGAATGCCCTGCGGGTCGAGCAAACGCTTGAGCGTCCACATCAACTGGTAGGCGTCGCTGCCCCATTCCAGCTCGACAAAGGGCGCCATATTGCGCCCGGTGCCGTGTTCGGCCTTGAGCGAACCGCCAAACTCCACGGCCACCAGTTGCGCCACGTCATCCATAAAGGCCTGGTAGCGCGCCACTTCCTCGGGGTTGTTGAAACCCTGGGTAAAGACGAAGTGCAGGTTGCCCTCCAGCGCATGGCCAAACAGGATCGCTTCGTCGTAGTGGTGCTTGTCGAACAGCTCGATCAGGCGGTTGACGCCGATGGCCAGTTGTTCAACGGGGAAGGTCACGTCTTCGATGATCACCGTGGTGCCGGTTTTGCGCACCGCCCCGACGGCCGGGAAGGTGTCTTTGCGGATCGCCCACAGCTTGGCGTTTTCTTTAGGGTCTTCGGTGAAGTCGACCTGTTTTTCAACCGGGAAGTCGACCAGCGAGGCCATGATTTGCGCCAGTTGTTCGTGCAGCAAGGTCTGGGATGCTGCGCGGGACTCGATCAATAGCGCGCAGGCATTGGCCGACAATTGTTGTACGAAAGCCGGCATGCCGGGTTTGTCCTGCACCGAACGCAGGCTGCGACGGTCGAGCAGTTCCACGGCAGACACGGGCTGGCTTTTAAGCACGGTGACGGCGTTGCAGCAGGTCTCGACATCCGGGAACACGATCAGCGCCGAAGCCTTGTTCGGGTGGTCGATCACGGTGTCGTAGGTCACCGCGCTGATAAAGCCCAGGGTACCTTCGCTGCCCACCAGCAGGTGGCTGAGGATATCCAGCGGGTCGTCGAAATCCACCAGGGCATTAAGGGACAGGCCTGTGGTGTTTTTCAGACGGTATTTGTGGCGGATTTTTGCAGCCAGTTCAGCGTTGGCGCGGGTTTCGCGAGCCAACGTCCCCAACTGCTCGAGCAATGGCCCGTGGCTTTGGCGAAAGGCGGCGATGTTGGCGGCATCTTCGGTGTCGACCCGGGTACCGTCGGCCAGCACTACGCGCAGGCCCGCCAGGGTGTGGTAGGTGTTTTGCGCGGTGCCGCAACACATGCCGCTGGCATTATTGGCGACGATGCCGCCAATTTTGCAGGCGTTGATCGATGCCGGGTCTGGGCCAATCTTGCGTCCGAACGGGGCCAGCCAGGCGTTGGCCTGGGCGCCGATCACTCCCGGTTGCAGGCGGATTTGCCTGCCCTGGCCGCGGATTTCCTTGCCGTTCCAGTTGTCGCCGAGCACGATCAGCACCGAGTCGCTGATGGCCTGGCCAGAGAGGCTGGTGCCCGCTGCGCGAAAGGTCACCGATACCTGATCGCGACGGGCCAGGCGCAGCAGCTCCACCACTTCATCTTCGGACTCGACGCGAATCACCAGCTTGGGGATCAGTCGGTAAAAGCTCGCATCGGTGCCGAACGCCAGGGTCGACAGCGCATCGGTAAAACGGCGGTCCTGGGGGATCAGTCGCTCGGCATCACGCATAAACGCGGCGGGCAGGCTCATGCATCCTCCAGAATCAGCACGATCAGGTCTTTGGGACCGTGGGCGCCGTAGGCCAGCACTTGCTCGATATCGGCGGTTTTCGACGGGCCGGACACCAGTAACGCATTGGTCGGCATGCCGGCGGTCCAGTTCATTTCACGCTGCACCTGATAAAAGTTGTCGCGGATTTCGCTGGCCTTAAGCAGGGCAAAATGCACCGGCGGCACCAGGCTCATCAGCCGTGGTTCTTCCGGGGTTGGCCACATGATCAGGCTGCCGGTGGCAGCAATTGCCCCCAGGGTGGTGGTGAGGCTGGCCGGTGTATCGTTGAACAGTTCGGCTTTCCACGCTTCTACCGGCCGGTCGTAGGCTTTAAGTGCTGGCAACCCGGGGTTTTGTGCCCAGTGTTCGCTGACCTTTTGCCCGTGCGCTGTAGTCGGTGCGATCAGCAGGCTTGGCAACTGACGGTCGGTGACCAATTGCGCGAGCAATGCAGGCCAGCCTTGCTCGGTACTGAGGTGGATTTCAGTGTGGACCGCTTCCATCAGCTTGCGCAGTTGCGGGATACGTTGCTCCGGGGTGTAGGTCCAGGGCTCTGTGACTAGCACTTCGTCAAAATTGTCAGGCACCGGTGTGGTGCCCGTCAGGCTTTTACGCAGTTTATTGAGGATGTTTTGCTTGGCGCTCATCGTGTTTCTCCCGACTTTTTCGCCAGATGCTCGCGGGCCATATCGTGCAGCGAACGGGCGGCGGGTTTGGGCGCGCTGTGGTTTTGCGTCCACGGGCCTACCTTGCTCGGCGTCAGGGCGCGCAGACGGGTAGCGGCTTTCAGGAAGGTGCGGTAAAGCGCGGGTGAGCTGTTGAGCTTGGCCCACATATTCCAGATCAGGCGCTCTTTACGCGAATACTTGCTGCCCTGACCACGCATGATGCGCGGTACGGTATTGGGGGCTTTGACGTTTTCTTCACGCAGGCGCCGCAGCAGGGCCGGGATCGGGATTTTTACCGGGCACACTTCGCCACAGGCACCGCACAGCGATGAGGCGCTCGGGTGATCCGGGACTTTGTTCAAGCCCACCATATGTGGCGTGATGATTGCGCCAATCGGGCCGGGATACACCTCACCGTAGGCATGACCGCCAATGCGGGTGTAAACCGGGCAGTGGTTCATGCAGGCACCGCAGCGAATGCAGTTGAGTGTCTGGCGCAATTCGCTGTCGGCAAACGCCTGGCTGCGACCGTTATCGAGCAGCACCAGGTGCACTTCTTCAGGGCCGTCCAGCTCGCCGGGTTTGCGTGGGCCGGAAATCATATTGACGTAGGTGGTGATGGGCTGGCCAAGGGCCGAGCGGGTCAGCAGGGACACCAGCGGTACAACGTCGCGCAGGTTCTCGACCACTTTCTCGATGCCGGTAACGGCAATATGCACAGGCGGCACCGTGGTCGACATACGCCCGTTGCCTTCGTTTTCCACCAGCAGCAGGGTGCCGGTTTCAGCAACGGCAAAGTTGACGCCAGACACGCCGATGTCCGCTTCAAAGAATTTCTGGCGCAGTACGCGGCGGCCGATCTGGATCAGTTGATCCACGTCTTTGGTGTATTCCACGCCGAGTTTTTCGTGAAACAGGTCGGCCACTTGCCCGGCGTTCTTATGGATCGCGGGCATGATGATGTGGGAGGGCTTTTCGTTGTCGAGTTGAACAATATATTCGCCCATGTCGGACTCAAGGCATTCAATGCCCTGGGCGCCGAGTACGTGGTTCATCTCCATCTCTTCGCTGACCATCGACTTGCCTTTGATCACCTGTTTGGCGGCGCGCCGGCGGGCGATGGACATGACGATTTGATTGGCTTCGTCGACGGTTTCAGCCCAATGAACCTGCACGCCATTACGGGTCAGGTTGGCTTCCAGTCGTTCCAGCAGGTCAGGCAACTTGGACAGGGCGCGGGCGCGGATGGCGTTGCCCAGAGCGCGCAAGTGCTCGCGCTCATGGGCGTCGCTGAAGGCAACAGCGCGCTTGGTCATCAGAGAATCCATTGCACTGCGGAAGTTGTTTCGCAGTTGCTTGTCACCCAGGGCTTCGTGGGCGCGCTCGCGGAAGTCTTCTTCGACCGCGACGGTAGGGATCAGGGTGCTGGCGCTCATTGGCCACCTCCGGTGCGCTGCCACAGGAAACTGGCCAGATGCTGGCCGCGCAGTGATGCCTTCTGTTTTTCCAGCGAACCGTTGATGTTCATCAGGCAGCCGCAATCGGCGGTGAGCACTTGATGGGCGCCGGTATCAATCAGGGAGCGGGTTTTGTCAGCGACCATGGCGCCGGAAATATCCGGCATGCGTACGCTGAAGGTCCCGCCAAAACCGCAGCATTCACTTTCGTGGCTGTGGTCGATGCGCTCCACATTGCCCAGTTGCGCGAGCATTTCGCGGCCGTGCAGGTGGGTGTTCATTTCGCGGCGGGCCGAGCAGGAGGTGTGCAGTGCGACCTTGACCGGGGCGCCGTGGTCCTTGAAGCGGACCTTGCACACAAATAGCAAAAATTCGGTGAGTTCAAAGGTGCGTTCAGCCAGGGCGTGAACCTTTTTCAGGGTGTCGGGCTCGTCCTTGAACAGGTCTTCATAGTGTTCGCGCAGCATGCCGGCGCAGGAGCCGGAAGGCACGACGACCGGGTAGTCTTCGGCGAACAGGGCCAGTTGCGCACGGGCCACTTCCCGGGCTTGCTCGGTGTAACCCGAGGTATAGGCCGGTTGACCACAGCAGCTCTGGCCTTGGGGATAATCGACGTCGATACCTTCGCGCTCGATCAGGTGGATGGCGTCCATCCCGGCCTCGGGGAAGAACAGATCGACCACGCAGGTGCCGAACAGGTAGACCTTGCGCGGTTTTTGCGCGGGGTATTGGCGGGGTACAGGCAAGGGCGGGGCGACACGGGTCGCATTCGGCACGGCGTTGTAAAAAAGCTCGCTCATCAGGCGTCTCCGGGTGGTCCCGGTTATGTGTCCACCGAGGTGGACCGGGTCGTGAATTACTGACGCCGGGGCTGTGCCCCGGCGACATTAACGTGCAGTAACCATAGCGCTTATCAGTGAACCAGCATGCCGGTGAACCAGTAGGCCTGGGCCAGGGTGATCAGGCCGACGATGGTGGCGAAAAACAGACTGTGCTTGAGGGTGAAGCGGAACAGGTCCGATTCTTTGCCCACCAGGCCGGTCGCCGCACAGGCGACAGCGATCGATTGCGGGGAAATCATCTTGCCGGTCACGCCGCCACTGGTATTGGCAGCCACCATCAGGGTGTCGCTCACGCCGATCTGGTGCGCGGTGGTGGCCTGCAACGAGCTGAACAGGGCGTTGGACGAGGTGTCGGAACCGGTCAGGAACACGCCCAGCCAACCGAGGAACGGCGAGAAGAACGGGAACGCGGCGCCAGTACCTGCCAGTACCAGGGCCATGGTCGAGGACATGCCCGAGTAGTTGGTGACAAAGGCAAAGGCCAGCACCATACCGATGGAAAGAATCGGCCAGCGCAGTTCGTAGAAGGTTTCTTTTAAAGTGGTCAGACCAGTCTTGATGTCGATCTTCAGGATCAGCATCGAGATCAGTGCCGAGAAGAAAATCGCCGTGCCGGTGGCCGAAATCGGATCAAGTTTGAACACGGCGGCAATCGCGGTCGGCGCGTTGACGATAGGGGCGGTCTTGATCACCAGTTGATCAAGGTGCGGGATCGCGAAGTTGAACACCCAGCCGTACATCGAGCCACCGGCAGAGAACATCGCCTTGAACGGTTTGAGGGTCCAGATGGTGACCAGCACGGTAAGGATCAGGAACGGTGACCAGGCTTTCAGAATCTGCATCAGGCTGTAAGGCGAAGCCATCAGATTGGTCGGTTTACCGAAACCACCTGCGCTCGCGGTAACAATTACGTCAGAGCTAACGCCAGCAATTCGTGCACCTGCGCTACGTTTTGGCTGCCAGACTTTCAGAAACAGGGTCAGGCTGACCAGGCTGGCCAAGGCCGAGGTGATGTCCGGCAGTTCCGGGCCAATGTAGTTGGAGGTGTAGTACTGGGTGATGGCGAAGCTCAAACCGGCCACCAGGGCTGCGGGCCAGGTTTCACGCACGCCGCGCAGGCCGTCCATCATGAATACCAGCCAGAACGGCACGAACAGCGACAGCAGTGGTAGCTGGCGACCGGCCATGGCGCCGATCTTGAACGCGTCGATTCCGGTGACCTGACCCGCCACGATGATCGGGATGCCCAGGGCGCCAAACGCGACCGGGGCCGTGTTGGCGATCAGGCACAGGCCAGCGGCGTACAGCGGGTTAAAACCCAGGCCTACAAGCAGTGCTGCTGTAATCGCTACCGGCGCACCGAAACCGGCTGCACCCTCAAGGAAAGCACCGAAGCAGAAGCCAATCAGCAGTACTTGCAGGCGCTGGTCGTCGGTGATCGACAGCACGGAGCTGCGGATGATTTCGAACTGGCCGCTTTTGACGGTCAGTTTGTAGAGGAACACCGCGGCAACGATGATCCAGGCAATTGGCCACAGGCCATAGGCAAATCCGTAGCCCGCTGCTGCGAAGGCCATATCGACAGGCATCTGGAAGGCAAAGATGGCCACCAGAATCGACAGGGCAAGGGTGATGCTGCCGGCGACGTGACCTTTGAGACGGAACACGGCCAAGGCGAGGAAGAAGAATACGATCGGGACGACGGCCGCGAGAGCGGACAGGCCGAGGCTGCCGAGCGGGCTGTAGAGCTGTTGCCAGGTTTGCATATGGGGTGGCCCCTAATTGTTATTGGTCGATGCTGCAGACTGTGTTTGGTATATTGGTATTACCAATTTACAATCACTGTTGGCTAGGTTAAAAGCCTTATGAGGCATGTGTCAATTTGCCGCCTCACAAACTTTCGTCGGGGTGTTCGTTGTCCGGGCATCTGATGGGGTTTTTAGCGGTGTTTCTGATGGGTGTATGCGTGGCGCCAATCGGCGAGAATAGCGGCCCCCGGCGCGTGGTCGGGAGGGTGGAGAGCAGTTATGGGGTTTGATCAGATCCGGCAGCGCCGTTTGTCGGACGATATTGTCGAGCAGCTCGAGGGCATGATCCTCGAGGGCACGTTGAAGTCAGGTGAGCGCTTGCCTGCCGAACGTGCGCTGGCGGAGCAGTTTGGGGTGTCGCGCCCTTCGTTGCGGGAGGCGATCCAGAAATTGTCGGCCAAGGGGCTGCTGGTCAGTCGCCAGGGTGGCGGCAATTATGTGGCAACATCCCTGGGCTCGACCTTTAGTGATCCTTTGTTGCAGTTGCTGGAAAGCAATCCTGAAGCGCAGCGCGATCTGCTTGAATTCCGTCACACGCTTGAGGCTTCGTGCGCTTTTTACGCGGCATCGCGTGCCACCGAGATGGACCGTGAGCGGCTGCGGCTGGCTTTTGAACGGTTGCAGGACTGTTATGCACGGGTGGATGAAGTCAGTCGCGCAGAAGAGGGGGAGGCCGATGCCAACTTCCACCTGGCCATTGCCGAAGCGAGCCATAACGCGGTGTTGCTGCATACGATTCGCGGGTTATTCGACCTGCTCAAGCGCAACGTGGTGACCAATATTGGTGGCATGTACAAGCAGCGCAGTGAAACGCGCGACATGCTGATCAGTCAGCATCGCGAGTTGTATCTGGCGATTATCGAGGGCAGGGCGGAAGACGCCCGGGAAGTGGCGAGCCGACACCTGGTGTATGTGCAGGAAGTGCTGGAAGAAGTGCGTCAGGAAGTTCAGCGCATGGCGCGGGCCGAGCGGCGCAATGGCTTGTAATTGTTGATGCAAACCCTGTGGGAGCGGGCTTGCTCGCGATTCATGCAACTCGGTATATCAGGTATACCAAGTCGATTCCATCGCGAGCAAGCCCGCTCCCACAAGAGCTGAGGCAGCATCAAGGCAGTTGCTCCTACGAGTACAAGGGCTGAAGAACTAGTCTTCCTTGCCCTTGTTGCGCACCGCACGTTGCAGCTCGCGATCGGAATCGCGCTCACGCTCGGTATGACGCTTGTCGTATTCCTTCTTGCCTTTACCCAGGGCAATTTCGCACTTGATCAAGTGCTTGCTCCAGTAAAGCGAGAGGCAGACGCAGGCGTAACCCTTCTGCTGCACCGAGGCAAACAGCTTTTCCAGCTCGCGCTGGTTAAGCAGCAGTTTGCGGCTGCGCGTTGGGTCGGCAATAACGTGCGTGCTGGCTGTCGTCAGAGGCGCGATATGGCTGCCGAGCAACCATGCTTCACCATCCTTGAGTAGCACGTAGCTGTCGACCAGCTGTGCCTTGCCTGCACGCAGACTTTTTACTTCCCAGCCGGCCAGGACCAGACCAGCTTCGAACCGATGTTCGATGAAGTAATCGTGTCGCGCTTTTTTATTCTGCGCGATGGTCCCTGTTGGGTGTTTCTTCTGTTTAGCCATAGGGGCAGCATTATAGGCAGTTGCGAGCGTGTCGGCTACGGGCACCTGCGTGCTTGAGCACGTAGGGTGATTCCCGGACAATGCGCCCTCTTTTTTTAGTGGTTGGGCGTAGTAACGATGTCGACAGACAAGGTTTCTGTCCACGGCAGTTGGGCAAGCCGTTGGGTCTTTATTTTCGCTGCGACCGGTTCTGCCGTGGGTTTGGGCAGTATCTGGAAATTCCCTTACATGGTTGGCGTCTATGGCGGCGGCGCGTTTGTGTTGGTGTTTTTGGCCTGTATCGCGCTGATCGGTGTGCCGGTGATGCTGGCTGAAACCCTGATCGGGCGGCGTGCCCGGCTGAGTCCGGCGAATGCCTTGAAGGTGTTGGCGGTCGAGGCGGGGCACTCGGGGCGTTGGTCGTGGGGGGCTTTTGCCGGGATGATCACGGCGCTGCTGATTTTGTCTTTTTATAGTGTGGTGGGCGGCTGGTCGCTGGATTACATCATCAATATGGGCAAGGGCGATTTTCAGGGGGCGACGGCCGATCAGGTCGGCCAGTACTTTGGTGATGTGATTTCCAATCCCTGGCGCCTCACTTTTTGGCATACCGGGTTTATGTTGCTGTCTGCGTATGTGATCGCCAAGGGGGTGGTGGCGGGGCTTGAGCGCAGTTTGCGGATCATGATGCCGCTGCTGTTTGTGCTGCTGCTGGTACTGCTGGGTTACAGCATGACCACCGGGCACTTTATGCAGGGCGTACATTTCATGTTCGACTTCAACCCCGATCGCGTACTCGACGGGTTGCTGGCCGCGATGGGCCATGCGTTCTTTTCCCTGAGCGTGGGCGTGGGGTCGATCATGATTTATGGCGCATACATGCCCAAGAATGCATCGATCTCGGGCACCGTAGTCGGGGTGGCGCTGATCGACACTTTTGTCTCATTGCTCGCCGGGCTGGCATTGTTTCCAATTGTATTTGCGTCGGGGCTCAACCCTGGCGAAGGCCCGGGCCTGATGTTCGTGACCTTGCCGTTTGCCTTCGGTAACGTGGCCTTTGGTCAGTTGATGGGCGTGGTGTTTTTTGTGCTGGTGGCAGTCGCTGCCTGGAGTTCGGCCATTTCGTTGCTTGAGCCAATGGTGGCGTACCTGGTGGAGCGCACCAGGGTGCGGCGCTTGTGGGTCACTTTATGGCTGGCTTTCAGTTGCTGGTTTGTTGGCCTGGGCACGGTGTTTTCGTTCAATATCTGGAAACAGGCGAAGTTTTTCGTGAACGAAGATTCCGGTTTTCATCTCTATCAATGGGGCGCGGCCAGCGGTCTGGACTTCTTTGGTGTCGTCGATTTCTTCACCTCGCGTATCATGTTGCCCTTGGGCGGCCTGTGTTTTGTGGTCTTTGCAGGCTGGATCATGGGGCGCGGCGCGGTTCGTGACGAATTGTCGATGCGCAGCCCGGTGATGTTCGCCCTGACTCTTTTTTTGATGCGCTATGTGGCGCCACTCGGCATTCTGATTGTGTTTGCCGCCCAGCTGTGGAAGTAACGCTGACATGACTACCCATATCCAACGCTCTGCCTTGTTGCCTTATCCAGCCCAGGCGCTGTATGACCTGGTGAATGATGTTGCGAGCTACCCGCAGTTTTTGCCGTGGTGCTCGTCTGCCGAAATCCTGGAAAGCACTGAAGTGCTGATGCGCGCCAGCCTGGGGGTGGCCAAGGGTGGCCTGAGCCAGCACTTTGTCACCCGCAATACCCTGGTGCCCGGGCAGTCCATCGAGATGAACCTGGAAGAAGGTCCTTTTACCAAGCTGCACGGCCTGTGGGTGTTCAAACCTTTGGGTGACAAAGCGTGCAAAATCAGCCTGGACATGACCTTTGATTACGCCGGGGCCATCGTCAAGGCCACTCTGGGGCCTTTGTTCAATCAGGCGGCCAATACGCTGGTGGATGCTTTTTGCCAGCGCGCCAAGCAGTTGTATGGCTGAGCCGGTGATTGAAGTTGAGGTGGTTTATGCCGCGGTCGATCGCCAGTGCCTGCTGACCGTGGTTGTGCCGCAAGGCACGACGCTGCGTGCAGCGGTATTGGTGTCGGGCATGGGGCGCGAGTTTCCCGAGGTTGACCTGGCTAATTGCCCGGTGGGGATTTTCGGCAAGCAGGTGGCTGATCCTGATACCCGGGTGCTGCAGGCAGGGGATCGTATCGAGATGTATCGAGCGCTGCTGGCCGACCCCAAGGAGATTCGCCGTCAGCGTGCGGCCAAGGCTGCCGAGGCCAAGCGCCTCAGTCAGCCCTGACGGCTTTCTTGCAGGCAACAAAAAGCCCGGCATGCCGGGCTTTTTTGTACCGGGCGCTTATTGCTCGGTGGTATCCAGAGGTTCTGGCGTAGGAACCGGTACGGTTTCAACACCGTCTACGTCCTTCTGGATCTGATCAAGCAATGAACCAGGCTTGGCTGGAACTTCGCTCTTCTCGGCTGGAGCTTGAGTCGCCGGTTCGGTCACGTCTGTGCCGCCGGTTTTGCCGAGAATGGCTTCGTCGCGGCTGACGCCAGGCTTGAAGTCACCTGACAGGCTCACGAGCTGGTCATTCTGGTTGAAGAACACACTGATGCGTTCCTGTTGGCGTTCTCCGCCGCCGGGCTGCAGGCTATACAGATAATCCCAGCGATCAGGGTGGAATGTATCGGTCAGCAGGGCATTACCCATGATAAACCGCACTTGCCGGCGGGTCATTCCCGGGCGTAACTGGTTTATCATGTCCTGCGTGACGACATTGCCCTGTTGGATGTCGATTTTGTAAACCCCGGGGAATGAACAACCGGCGAGTGCGAGCAGTCCCACAAAGGTGAAACTGGTTAGCAAGAGCTTGGTGTTTTGCATCGGTGGGCGACTTCCACTATCTTGGCTGGGACAACGTAAACGCCGATCATACCCGTATTAAGAGAAGCTGCGAAGCGGCTTCCGCGAGAAAGCTAACCATGGTTGAAAATAGCGAACTACGTAAGGCCGGACTTAAGGTGACTCTGCCACGAGTCAAAATTCTACAGATGCTTGACTCTGCAGAGCAGCGTCACATGAGCGCCGAGGATGTTTACAAGGCACTTATGCAAGCAGGCGAGGACGTAGGTCTGGCCACGGTTTACCGTGTTCTGACCCAGTTTGAGTCAGCTGGGCTGGTGATTCGCCATAATTTTGATGGCGGTCATGCTGTCTTTGAATTGGCTGATGCTGACGGCGGCCACCACGACCATATGGTCAACGTGGACAGCGGTGAAGTGATCGAGTTTTTCGACGAAGACATCGAAAAACTGCAGCACGCCATTGCAGCCAAGCACGGTGTTGAGTTGGTGGATCACAACTTGGTGCTGTACGTGCGCAAGAAGGCCAAGTAAGAGCATGTCACGCGAATTACGGTTCGCGAAACGATCGAAGGCGGCCCAAGGGCCGCCTTCGTGCTTTCTGATATCGGTTATTTCATGACCGTTCGTCGTTAAGCTGCAAGATTTTTTGCAGTGATCACCATCTTTTTGGCGTGGGCCAGGGATTCCTTGGTCAGGTCGATACCGCCAAGCATGCGGGCGACTTCTTCTACGCGCTCTTTTTTGCTCAGTTTGGCCACGGCCGTGCGGGTGGTATCGCTCTCGCGAACCTTATGGACAAACAGATGTTGATGGCATTGCGCTGCCACTTGCGGCAAGTGAGTGACCGTCAGCACCTGGCCGCGTTCGCCCAGGCGGCGCAGCAGTTGCCCGACGATCTCGGCAGTGGGGCCCCCAATGCCCACGTCCACTTCGTCGAACACCAGGGTCGGTACGCGGGAGGTTTGTGCGGTGATGACCTGAATGGCCAGGCTGATACGCGACAGTTCGCCGCCCGAGGCCACTTTGGCCAGGGCTTTGAGCGGTTGGCCGGGGTTGGCGCTCACCAGCAGTTCAACGTGTTCGAGGCCGAAGGGCGCCGGGTCGCTGCTGGCTTGCGGGCGCAGTTCGATCACAAAGCGGCCGCCAGGCATGCCCAGGCGCTGGATCTCTTCTTCGACGGCACTGCTCAGGCGTGTCGCGGCCAGGTTGCGCAAATTGCTGAGTTCGCGGGCACACTCTTGATAGTGGCGGGTATAGGAGGTCAGCTCATTGGCCAGACGCTCGATATTTTCATCATTGGCGTTGAGTGTTTCGAGCTCATCCAGCAGTTTTTGCTGCAAGGCGGCCACTTCGGTGGGTTGAACCCGATGTTTGCGTGCCAGGGTATAAATGGTGTCGAGGCGCTCCTCGAGATACTGCAGGCGGCCCGGGTCGGCGTCAAAGTGGTCAATAAAGCGGTTGAGCTCGCCGACGGCCTCTTCGACCTGAATCTGTGCGCTGGCCAGCAGGTCGGTGGCTTCGCCCAGTGAGCCGGAGTTGCTGTTGATGCTCGAAAGCCGGTTGAGGCTGGCCGTCAATGCATTGAGCACGTTGCCGGAATCGCTTTCGCTGCATTGCTCGACTACCTGGCGGCAGATGGTCAGCAGGGTTTCGGCGTTGGTCAGGTTTTTATGTTCCTGCTCCAACTCTTCCAGTTCGTTTTCTCCCAGCGAGAGTGTCTCCAGCTCTTCAAGCTGATAGCTGAGCAACTGATGGCGCGCGCGCTGTTCGTCGCCGGAGTTGGACAGGTGCTCAAGCTCTTGTTTGGTCTGGCGCCAGCGTTGTGCAGCCAGTTGTACCTGGCGGGCCAGGTCGGTGGCACCGGCGAACTCGTCGAGCAGGCGACGATGGGTATCGGGCTTGAGCAGCGACTGGTGTTCGTGCTGGCTGTGGATATCGATCAGCAGCTCGCCCAGGACCTTGAGGTCGCCCTGGGGGCAGGGCGTGCCGTTGATATAGCTGCGCGAGCGGCCTTCGGCGGTGATGACCCGGCGCAGGATGCACGGGCCGTCGCCTTCAAGGTCGCGCTCGGCCAGCCAGGCACGGGCTTCGGGGATATCCTGCAGGTCGAACGTGGCCAGGATATCGGCCTTGTCGGCCCCGGGGCGCACGACGCCGCTGTCGGCGCGGTCGCCAAGGGTGAGGCCCAATGCATCGAGCATGATCGATTTGCCGGCACCGGTCTCGCCAGTGATTACACTCATCCCGCGATCCAGTTCCAGATCGAGATGTTCAACGATGGCGTAGTTGTGTACGGACAGGTGCACCAGCATGGGAGCTGCTCCAAAACGTAATGTCTGGTTATTTATACAGTGTTTTGTTTCGTGCTGACAATGGCTGTGTTTAGTTCGATTTGCTTGTTTTATTCGGGTTCTTAGCTCGTTTGGTTTTTTCGGCAGTGGGAGGATGGTTCGCCAAACATGCCTTTTATGGGTTTTTGGCTCTTGAACCTGAGAATTGCGACCCCATATACCTTGGCACAAGCGCGAGTCGAGCTCGCGGACGAAGTTTGAAAGGAGAAATCTATGGCAGACGAACAGACTATGGATACGCAGAACCAGGAAGCCGAAGTAGCTGGCGAAGATCTGGCAACCCGCGTGCAGGTGCTTGAAGAGCAGCTGGCAGCCGCTAACGATCAGGCTCTGCGCGTAGCTGCCGATCTGCAGAACGTTCGCCGCCGCGCCGAGCAGGACGTTGAGAAGGCTCACAAGTTTGCACTGGAAAAATTCGCTGGCGACCTGTTGCCGGTGATCGACAGCCTGGAGCGCGGTCTTGAGCTGTCCAGCCCGGACGATGAAAACATCCGTCCGATGCGTGAAGGGATCGAGCTGACCCTGAAAATGTTCCAGGACACCCTGAAGCGCTATCAGCTGGAAGCCATCGACCCGCACGGCGAACCCTTCAATGCCGAGCATCACCAGGCGATGGCAATGCAGGAAAGCGCAGACCTGGAGCCAAACAGTGTGCTCAAGGTGTTTCAAAAAGGTTATCAGCTCAATGGTCGCTTGCTGCGCCCGGCTATGGTCGTAGTCAGCAAGGCGCCAGCGCCGGTTTCGCCATCGATTGACGAGCAGGCTTGAAATCGGCCACAAGGCCCCCATTTAGAAGTCAAGCGTTAAGCAGTGCCGCAGTTGGTCATTACTGCTGCGGCAACAAAATTCAAATTTAGGGAGAGTAAACATGGGCAGAATTATCGGTATTGACCTCGGGACCACCAACTCGTGTGTGTCGGTTCTGGAAAACGGTAAAGCAAAAGTTATCGAAAACGCAGAAGGCGCGCGTACTACGCCGTCGATCGTTGCGTACGCCAATGATGGCGAAATTCTGGTTGGCCAGTCGGCCAAGCGTCAGGCTGTGACCAATCCGCATAACACCCTGTACGCGGTGAAGCGTCTGATCGGTCGTCGTTTTGACGAAGAAGTTGTACAGAAAGACATTCAGATGGTTCCGTACAAGATCGCCAAGGCTGACAACGGCGACGCCTGGGTTGAAGTGAACGGCCAGAAAATGGCTCCGCCACAAATCTCGGCTGAAATTCTGAAGAAAATGAAGAAAACCGCCGAAGACTACCTCGGCGAGCCAGTGACTGAAGCGGTAATCACCGTTCCGGCCTACTTCAACGACAGCCAGCGTCAGGCGACCAAAGACGCCGGCCGTATCGCGGGTCTGGACGTAAAACGCATCATCAACGAACCAACCGCAGCTGCTCTGGCTTACGGTATGGATAAAGCGAAAGGCGACCACACTGTCATCGTTTATGACCTGGGTGGCGGTACTTTCGACGTGTCGGTCATTGAAATTGCCGAAGTAGATGGCGAGCACCAGTTTGAAGTGCTGGCAACCAACGGTGACACGTTCCTGGGTGGTGAAGACTTTGACATCCGTCTGATCGACTACCTGGTTGACGAGTTCAAGAAAGAAAGCGGCATGAACCTCAAAGGTGACCCGCTGGCGATGCAGCGTCTGAAAGAAGCTGCGGAAAAAGCCAAGATCGAACTGTCTTCGAGCCAGTCGACTGACGTGAATCTGCCTTACATCACTGCAGATGCCACCGGTCCTAAACACTTGAACGTGAAAATTTCGCGCGCCAAGCTGGAATCGCTGGTTGAAGACCTGGTTCAACGCACCATCGAGCCTTGCCGCATCGCGCTGAAAGACGCCGGTATCGACGTTGGCGCAATCAACGACGTGATCCTGGTCGGTGGCCAGACTCGTATGCCGCTGGTACAGAAGCTGGTAACCGAGTTCTTCGGCAAGGAAGCACGTAAAGACGTGAACCCGGACGAAGCTGTTGCAATGGGTGCTGCTATCCAGGGCGCGGTATTGGCCGGTGATGTTAAAGACGTTCTGTTGCTGGACGTGAGCCCGCTGACTCTGGGTATCGAAACCATGGGTGGCGTAATGACTGCCCTGATCGAGAAAAACACCACGATTCCTACCAAGAAATCGCAAGTGTTCTCGACTGCAGACGATAACCAGGGCGCTGTGACCATTCACGTGCTGCAAGGCGAGCGTAAGCAAGCTGCACAGAACAAGTCGTTGGGCAAGTTCGACCTGGCTGACATTCCACCTGCTCCACGTGGCGTGCCTCAGATCGAAGTGACCTTCGACATCGATGCCAACGGCATCCTGCACGTAAGTGCAAAAGACAAGGCGACTGGCAAGTCTCAGTCGATCGTGATCAAGGCTAACTCGGGTCTGTCCGAGGAAGAAATCGCTCAGATGGTTCGCGATGCCGAGATCAACGCTGAGGAAGACCGCAAGTTCGAAGAGCTGGCAGCTGCACGTAACCAGGGCGATGCACTGGTTCACTCGACTCGCAAAATGATCGTCGATGCTGGCGATAAAGTGACCGAGGAAGAGAAAGCTGCAATCGAAGCTGCTGTAGTTGCACTTGAAACCGCTGTTAAAGGCGACGACAAGGCGGCTATCGAAGCCAAGGTTGAAGAGCTGTCCAAGGTATCGGCTCCGGTTGCACAGAAAATGTACGCCGAGCAGGCGAACCCGGCAGACGCAGCGGCCAAGCCAGCTGATTCGGCTGAAAAAGCGGACGACGTTGTCGACGCTGAGTTCGAAGAAGTAAAAGACAACAAGTAATCAGCTTGTTTGTCGCCCGGTTGACCGCGCTTGCGCGGTGACTGGTAGGATGTCGCCGCGCGGGAGCTTGCTCCCGCGTTGGCGTGTCTGGAGTACCGAAATTTTTACAGCATGCGACAAAGTCGAATGCTGGCGGTTTGGTCTGGATCTTTTCTGTTTTCCGGCCTGAAGTAACCGCTCCTGGCGGCCAATGCATTGGCTGTTAAACACAAACCTATATCGTTGAAAAGACGTGAGTCGGGTCTGATCCTTTTCGGGCTTGGCGGGTTTGGCGAGGCTCGGGAGGGTTTTGTCGAACGTCCTTGAGAGTGCAAAGAATTATGGCAAAGCGCGACTATTACGAAATTTTGGGTGTTGAACGCACCTCGACCGAGATAGAGCTGAAAAAGGCTTATCGTCGTCTGGCGATGAAGCATCACCCGGACCGTAATCCGGATGACAAGGCTTCGGAAGAATTGTTCAAAGAGGCCAACGAGGCTTACGAGGTTCTGTCGGACTCCAGCAAACGTGCTGCTTACGATCAATACGGTCATGCCGGTGTTGATCCACAAATGGGCGGCGGCGGTGCAGGTTTCGGCGGTCAGAACTTCTCCGATATTTTCGGTGATGTATTCAGCGACTTCTTTGGCGGTGGTCGTGGCGGCTCCCGGGGTGGCGCTCAGCGCGGTAGCGATTTGCGCTACACGCTGGAGCTGGATCTGGAAGAGGCCGTACGCGGTACTACGGTCAATATCCGCGTTCCTACACTGGTCAATTGCAAACCATGTGACGGTTCGGGCGCCAAGAAAGGTTCTTCGCCTGTGACCTGTACCACCTGTGGCGGTATTGGTCAGGTGCGCATGCAGCAGGGTTTCTTCGCGGTTCAGCAGACTTGCCCGCGCTGCCACGGTCAAGGCAAGGTGATTTCTGATCCGTGCGAGAGCTGCCGTGGTGAAGGCCGCGTAGAAGAATACAAAACCCTTTCTGTGAAAGTGCCGGCTGGTGTTGATACCGGTGACCGCATTCGTCTGTCGGGCGAAGGCGAGGCGGGCGTGCAGGGTGGGCCTACGGGTGACCTGTATGTGGTGATCGATGTGCGCGAGCACGCGATTTTCCAGCGCGACGGCAAGCATCTGTTCTGTGAAGTACCAATCAACTTTGCCGACGCTGCGCTGGGTGCTGAAATTGAAGTGCCGACGCTGGATGGTCGGGTCAAGCTGAAAATCCCGGAAGGCACACAAAGCGGCAAGCAGTTCCGTTTGCGTGGCAAGGGTGTGGCCCCTGTACGGGGTGGCGGTGCTGGCGACTTGATGTGCCGTGTGGTGATCGAAACCCCGGTCAAGCTGAGCCGCCGCCAGCGTGAGCTGATGGAAGAGTTCCGCACCACGCTGGAAGGTGACAGCAGTCACTCGCCGAACGCCACTGGCTGGTTCGAAGGCGTAAAGCGTTTTTTCGGCGACCTGTAAGGAGCGGTAGATGCGACGTATAGCTGTGATGGGCGCTGCCGGGCGCATGGGCAAGACCTTGATCGATGCGGTGCAGCAGCGTTCGCCGCTGTGCGGGCTGACGGCGGCCATCGTGCGTCCTGGCAGCTCCCTGGTGGGGGCTGATGCCGGTGAGCTGGCTTCTATCGGGCGCATCGGCGTGCCGTTGTCCGAAAGCCTGCAAGCGGTCGCGGCTGATTTCGACGTGCTGATCGACTTCACCTTGCCTGAAGTGATGCTCGCCAACCTGGCGGTGTGTCGCAAATTGGGCAAGGCCATGGTCATTGGTACGACGGGGCTGAATGCCGAGCAGAAGCAGTTGCTGGTCGAGGCTGGCCAGGATATTGCGATTGTCTTTGCTTCCAACTTCAGTGTCGGCGTCAACCTGTCGTTCAAGTTGCTGGATATGGCGGCGCGGGTGATGGGTGAGGATGCCGATATCGAAATCATCGAAGCTCATCATCGGCACAAAGTCGACGCGCCTTCGGGTACCGCGATGCGCATGGGTGAGGTGATCGCCGATGCGTTGGGTCGTGACCTGCAAAAGGTTGCGGTCTATGGTCGTGAAGGCCATACCGGTGCCCGTGAGCGCGAAACCATCGGTTTTGCCACGGTGCGCGGCGGTGATGTGGTGGGTGATCACACGGTCTTGTTCGCCACTGAAGGCGAGCGCCTGGAAATTACCCACAAGGCATCCAGCCGCATGACCTTTGCCAAGGGTGCTGTTCGTGCTGCTCTCTGGCTGCAAGGGCGCGAGCCTGGCCTGTATGACATGCAGGATGTGCTCGACCTGCGCTGAGTAACCTCTGTAAAATCGGGCTGTTGGCGCGCCAGTAGCCCGATTTTTAACCGCTAAGCGATGTTCTGTCGCATTCCCCTGTCTTTTAGACTCTTTAGCGGTAGACCAAAAAAGCCTTTTTCTGTAAGCTACAGCTTTAGTGTGTCCACTAAAAGCGCGCAGATAATTCGATGAAGAAGCGGGGTGACGTGTCCATACGTCACTCCGCTTTTTTACAACCTGCGATCGCCCTTTCAGGCTTTATTTACGGGAGGTCTTCTTGACTAAGCAAGCCATACTCGCCCTCGCTGATGGCAGCATTTTTCGCGGCGAAGCCATTGGGGCCGACGGTCAAACCGTTGGTGAGGTGGTGTTTAACACCGCAATGACTGGCTACCAGGAGATCCTGACGGATCCTTCCTACGCTCAGCAAATCGTGACCCTGACTTACCCGCATGTTGGCAACACCGGTACTACCCCGGAAGACGCCGAGTCTGATCGTGTCTGGTCCGCAGGTCTGGTAATTCGTGATCTGCCGCTGGTTGCAAGCAACTGGCGCAACACCATGTCGCTGGCCGACTACCTGAAAACCAACAATGTTGTGGCTATCGCCGGTATCGACACTCGCCGCCTGACGCGCATCCTGCGTGAGAAAGGCGCGCAGAACGGTTGCATCATGGCGGGCGACAACATTTCTGAAGAAGCTGCCATCGCAGCGGCCCGCGGCTTCCCGGGCCTGAAGGGCATGGATCTGGCGAAAGTCGTCAGCACCGAAAAAGCCTACGAGTGGCGCTCCAGCGTCTGGAACCTGGCTACCGACAGTCACCCGACCATCGAAGCCAGCGAATTGCCTTATCACGTGGTCGCTTATGACTACGGCGTAAAGTGGAACATCCTGCGCATGCTGGTCGAGCGCGGCTGCCGCGTGACCGTGGTTCCGGCACAGACTCCGGCCAGCGACGTTCTGGCACTCAACCCGGATGGCGTGTTTCTGTCCAACGGCCCGGGTGACCCTGAGCCTTGCGACTACGCGATCACTGCAATCAAGCAAGTGCTGACCACCGAGATTCCGGTTTTCGGTATCTGCCTGGGTCACCAGCTGCTGGCCCTGGCTTCCGGCGCCAAGACCGTGAAAATGGGTCATGGCCATCACGGTGCCAACCACCCGGTTCAGGATCTGGACACCGGTGTTGTGATGATCACCAGCCAGAACCACGGTTTTGCGGTAGACGAAGCGAGCTTGCCAGCCAATGTGCGTGCCATCCACAAGTCGCTGTTCGACGGCACCCTGCAAGGTATCGAGCTGACCGACAAGAGCGCTTTCAGCTTCCAGGGTCACCCTGAAGCAAGCCCTGGCCCGAACGACGTTGCACCGCTGTTCGATCGCTTCATCAATGAGATGGCCAAGCGCCGTTAATCAGCCTCCTTTTGCAGCGCCCTGTGGCGGCCCCGAATTTCGGTGGCCCCCAGGGGGCTTCAGGAACCTGATTGACAGCTTGCCGACTGACCTGCGGACTTGAGTGACAAACCCATGCCAAAACGTACAGACATAAAAAGCATCCTGATTCTCGGCGCTGGCCCGATTGTTATCGGCCAGGCGTGTGAATTCGACTACTCCGGCGCCCAGGCCTGCAAAGCCCTGCGCGAGGAGGGTTACCGCGTCATCCTGGTGAACTCCAACCCTGCCACTATCATGACCGACCCGGACATGGCTGACGCCACGTACATCGAGCCGATCAAGTGGCAGACCGTTGCCAAGATCATCGAAAAAGAGCGTCCGGATGCACTGCTGCCAACCATGGGCGGCCAGACAGCTCTGAACTGCGCACTGGACCTGGAGCGCGAAGGCGTGCTCGAGAAGTTCGGCGTAGAAATGATCGGCGCCAACGCTGACACCATCGACAAAGCTGAAGACCGTTCGCGTTTCGATAAGGCCATGAAGTCCATCGGCCTGGATTGCCCGCGCTCCGGTATCGCCCACACCATGGAAGAGGCCAATGCGGTCCTCGAGCGACTGGGCTTCCCGTGCATCATTCGTCCGTCCTTCACCATGGGCGGCACCGGTGGCGGTATTGCTTACAACCGTGAAGAGTTCGAAGAGATCTGCACCCGTGGTCTGGACCTGTCGCCAACCAAAGAGCTGCTGATCGACGAATCCCTGATCGGCTGGAAAGAGTACGAGATGGAGGTTGTCCGCGACAAAAAAGACAACTGCATCATCGTTTGCTCGATCGAAAACTTCGACCCGATGGGCGTGCACACCGGTGACTCGATCACCGTTGCTCCGGCACAGACCCTGACGGACAAGGAATACCAGATCATGCGTAACGCCTCGTTGGCGGTACTGCGTGAGATCGGCGTTGAAACCGGCGGTTCCAACGTTCAGTTCGGTATCTGCCCGGACACCGGCCGTATGGTCGTGATCGAAATGAACCCGCGTGTATCGCGTTCGTCGGCGCTGGCATCGAAAGCCACCGGCTTCCCGATCGCTCGTATCGCTGCCAAATTGGCGATCGGTTACACCCTGGACGAGCTGCAAAACGAAATCACCGGCGGCGCTACGCCTGCGTCCTTCGAGCCGTCCATCGACTACGTTGTGACCAAGCTGCCGCGCTTCGCTTTCGAGAAGTTCGCCAAGGCTGACGCCCGTTTGACCACACAGATGAAATCTGTGGGCGAAGTCATGGCCATCGGCCGGACTTTCCAGGAATCCCTGCAAAAGGCCCTTCGCGGTCTGGAAGTAGGTGTCAGCGGTCTTGATCCAAAGCTGGACCTGAGCAACCCGGAAAGCATGGCCGTGCTCAAGCGCGAGCTGACCGTGCCGGGCGCCGAGCGTATCTGGTACGTGGCTGACGCGTTCCGCGCCGGCATGACCGTTGAAGATATCTTCGGCATGAACATGATTGACCCTTGGTTCCTGGTACAGATCGAAGATCTGATCAAGGACGAAGAAAAAATCAAGACCATGGCCCTGTCGTCGATCGATCGCGACGCCATGTACCGCTTCAAGCGCAAGGGCTTCTCCGACGCGCGTCTGGCCGTTCTGCTGGGTGTGACCGAGAAGAACCTGCGTCGCCACCGCCACAAGCTGGAAGTGTTCCCGGTCTACAAGCGCGTTGACACCTGCGCAGCCGAGTTCGCTACTGACACCGCCTACATGTACTCCACCTATGAGGAAGAGTGCGAAGCCAACCCTTCGGATCGTGACAAGATCATGATTCTGGGTGGTGGCCCGAACCGTATCGGCCAGGGTATCGAGTTTGACTATTGCTGCGTTCACGCCGCTCTGGCGCTGCGTGCCGACGGTTACGAGACCATCATGGTCAACTGCAACCCGGAAACCGTTTCCACCGATTACGACACTTCGGATCGTCTGTACTTCGAATCCGTCACCCTGGAAGACGTGCTGGAAATCGTGCGTGTCGAGAAGCCAAAAGGCGTGATCGTCCAGTACGGCGGCCAAACCCCGCTGAAACTGGCGCGTGCCCTGGAAGAAGCCGGCGTGCCGATCATCGGTACCAGCCCTGACGCGATCGACCGTGCAGAAGACCGTGAGCGCTTCCAGCAGATGGTTGAGCGCCTGAACCTGCGTCAGCCGCCTAACGCTACTGTGCGCAGCGAAGACGAAGCCATTCGTGCCGCTGGCAAGATCGGTTACCCGCTGGTTGTTCGTCCTTCCTACGTGTTGGGCGGCCGTGCGATGGAAATCGTTTACGAAGAAGACGAGCTCAAGCGCTACCTGCGTGACGCAGTGAAAGTGTCCAACGACAGCCCCGTGCTGCTGGACCACTTCCTCAACTGCGCCATCGAAATGGACGTGGATGCTGTCTGCGACGGTACTGATGTAGTGATCGGCGCAATCATGCAGCACATCGAACAGGCTGGCGTTCACTCCGGTGACTCCGCTTGCTCGCTGCCGCCGTACTCGCTGCCGCTGCACATCCAGGACGAGATGCGCGAGCAGGTCAAGAAAATGGCTCTGGAGTTGGGCGTTGTCGGCCTGATGAACGTGCAATTGGCTCTGCAGGGCGAAGATATCTACGTGATCGAAGTGAACCCGCGTGCATCGCGTACCGTTCCTTTCGTCTCCAAGTGCATCGGTGTTTCCCTGGCGATGATCGCAGCTCGCGTAATGGCCGGTAAAACCCTGAAGGAAATCGGTTTCACCAAAGAAATCATTCCTAACTTCTACAGCGTGAAAGAGGCGGTCTTCCCGTTCGCCAAATTCCCGGGTGTTGACCCGATTCTCGGCCCTGAGATGAAGTCCACCGGTGAAGTGATGGGCGTGGGCGATACCTTCGGCGAAGCGTTTGCCAAGGCCCAGATGGGTGCAAGCGAAGTGCTGCCGACTGGCGGTACTGCTTTCATCAGCGTGCGCGACGACGACAAGCCGCTGGTTGCCGGCGTTGCCCGCGACCTGATCAACCTGGGCTTTGAAATCGTTTCGACCGTTGGCACTGCCAAGTTCATCGAAGCAGCAGGCTTGAAAGTACGTCGTGTGAACAAGGTGACCGAAGGTCGTCCGCACGTTGTCGACATGATCAAGAACGACGAAGTAACCTTGATCATCAACACTACCGAAGGTCGTCAGTCGATTGCTGACTCCTATTCCATTCGCCGCAACGCGCTGCAGCACAAGATCTACTGCACCACGACTATTGCTGCTGGCGAAGCGATCTGTGAAGCGCTTAAATTCGGTCCTGAAAAAACCGTACGTCGCTTGCAGGATCTACACGCAGGATTAAAGGCATGATCAAGTACCCAATGACGGTCCAGGGCGCCAAAGCCCTGGAAGAAGAACACGCACATCTGACCAAGGTTGTCCGTCCCAAGCTGAGCCAGGATATCGGCACGGCGCGTGAGCTGGGCGACCTTAAAGAAAACGCTGAATACCATGCTGCCCGTGAGCAGCAGGGTATGGTTGAGGCGCGTATCCGTGACATCGAAGGCCGCATGCAGAACGCGGTGATCATCGATGTAACGACTATTCCTCACACCGGCAAAGTGATTTTCGGTACCACGGTCGAGATCGCCAACGTTGAAACTGACGAAAGCGTGACCTACCAGATCGTTGGTGAAGATGAGGCTGACTTCAAGCTCGGAAAGATCTCCGTTGGTTCGCCACTTGCCCGTGCCTTGATTGCCAAGGAAGAGGGTGATGTGGTGGCGGTGAAAACACCGGGCGGCGTCATTGAGTACGAAATTGTCAAAGTAAGTCACATCTAAGAAGAGCGCCCGCCGTGTGCGGGCGCACTTTTTTGGCGGTCGGCCCGGGTGTTCCGGGTTGGCGGCCTGTGGTTGTTGCACACAGAATTGTTTGCCGGTGCTGGCCGCAATGCGGTTGGCAGCGAAGCTGTTGAAGTGGCATGGAGCAAGTGGGGAAGTAGTGCGTTGGGCGTCTCTGGCTGCCTGATGCGTTGCGCGGGCAGTGCTTGCATGACTCTCGGGCTTTGGCCCTGGAAGAGTTTCAGGGCGCGCCAGGCGCACCCTTGACCCTTGTCTACATCACTTGAAACGGTGGATGTTCGACAGTTGCTTGTTTACATTGACGTTCTTGCGGTACAGAAGCGCCATTTTGCCGATAACCTGTACCAGTTCCGCTTTGCCGGCCTTGCACAGTTCTGCAATGGCCTCCAGGCGGGATTCGCGATCCAGAATGTTGACTTTGATTTTAATCAGCTCGTGATCGCCCAATGCGCGTTCGAGTTCGGCTAAAACACCTTCAGTCAAACCATTGTCAGCCACAGTCAAAACTGGTTTCAGATGGTGGCCAATGGATTTGTACTGTTTCTTCTGCTCTTGAGTGAGCGGCATAATCTGACCCCTGTGTCTGATCTTGTAAAAAGCGGCGGCCAGTTTACCCGAGCGAGTCCCAGACCGCCCAGTTAATCACGACCCGTTTAAAATTTTTGAGGTGGCCCGTGGCCCGTTCCAAGACTAGCCTTAACTGGCTGAAAGAACATTTCAACGACCCGTACGTCAAAATGGCGCAAAAAGACGGGTATCGCTCCCGTGCCAGCTACAAATTGCTGGAGATCCAGGAGCGCGACAAGCTGATTCGTCCCGGTATGACCGTTATCGACCTGGGTGCAGCCCCGGGTGGCTGGTCGCAGGTGACCAGTCGTCTGATCGGTGGTCAGGGGCGTTTGATTGCTTCCGACATCCTGGACATGGACAGCATCCCTGATGTGACCTTCATCAAGGGCGACTTTACCGAGGACGCCGTGCTTGCTCAGATCCTCGAGGCCGTCGGAAATACACAAGTAGACCTTGTGATTTCAGATATGGCCCCCAATATGAGTGGATTGGCAGCTGTCGACATGCCGCGGGCGATGTTTCTGTGCGAATTGGCACTGGATCTTGCCGGTCGCGTCCTGCGTCCAGGTGGTGATTTTCTGATTAAGGTTTTCCAGGGGGAAGGCTTCGATCAGTACCACAAGGACATTCGCAAGCTGTTTGACAAGGTACAGATGCGCAAGCCGTCCTCGTCGCGAGACAGGTCCCGCGAGCAGTATTTGCTGGGGCGCGGCTTCCGCGGTGTTGAAGGTTCGGCCAGTGATGAACGTCTGTAACAAGGGCGATAGATTTTTTTGAATCGCTTTACAGATCTGGCATAACGAATATTGTGTAGGCAAAGTTTCACAAAGGGTTACAGACGGAGCCTGCAAGGGTTGTAGGCAATGTAGTAAGTTATGCCGGTGAATATCATGCGAAGCACGCTTCAGTAGCGGGGCTTGTGCTTCAGAGGGTAGCTAATTGAACGATATGGCAAAGAATCTGATCCTGTGGTTGATCATCGCCGCTGTCCTGGTGACAGTGATGAACAACTTCTCCAGTCCAAACGAGCCACAAACCCTCAACTATTCCGACTTCATCCAGCAAGTTAAGGATGGCAAGGTCGAGCGCGTTGCCGTGGATGGCTACGTGATTACCGGCAAACGCAGCGATGGCGATACCTTCAAAACCATCCGTCCGGCGATTCAGGACAACGGTTTGATCGGCGACCTGGTGGATAACCACGTCACCGTTGAAGGCAAATTGCCTGAGCAACAAAGCATCTGGACCCAGTTGCTGGTTGCGAGCTTCCCGATCCTGGTGATTATTGCGGTCTTCATGTTCATGATGCGCCAGATGCAGGGCGGTGCCGGCGGTAAAGGCGGCCCGATGAGCTTTGGCAAGAGCAAGGCGCGGCTGCTGTCGGAAGACCAGGTCAAGACGACCCTGGCTGACGTGGCAGGTTGCGATGAAGCCAAGGAAGAAGTGGGCGAGCTGGTTGAGTTCCTGCGCGATCCGGGCAAGTTCCAGCGCCTGGGCGGGCGTATCCCTCGCGGCGTACTGATGGTGGGTCCGCCAGGTACGGGTAAAACCCTGATCGCCAAGGCGATTGCGGGTGAGGCCAAGGTACCGTTCTTCACTATTTCCGGTTCCGACTTTGTTGAAATGTTCGTGGGCGTTGGTGCAAGCCGTGTTCGTGACATGTTTGAGCAGGCCAAGAAGCACGCGCCTTGCATCATCTTTATCGATGAGATCGACGCTGTCGGCCGTCACCGTGGTAACGGTATGGGCGGCGGTCATGACGAGCGCGAGCAGACCCTTAACCAGTTGCTGGTTGAGATGGACGGCTTTGAGATGAATGACGGCATCATCGTGATTGCCGCCACCAACCGTCCTGACGTGCTTGACCCTGCGCTGCTGCGTCCAGGTCGCTTTGACCGTCAGGTGGTGGTTGGCTTGCCGGACATCCGTGGTCGCGAGCAGATTCTCAAAGTACACATGCGTAAAGTGCCAATGGGCGACGACGTCCAGCCGGCTGTTATTGCACGTGGTACCCCGGGCTTCTCGGGTGCCGACCTGGCCAACCTGGTCAACGAAGCTTCCCTGTTCGCGGCGCGTACCGGCAAGCGTGTTGTTGAAATGAAAGAGTTCGAGCTGGCCAAGGACAAGATCATGATGGGCGCCGAGCGCAAATCGATGGTCATGTCCGATAAAGAAAAGCGCAACACGGCCTATCACGAAGCGGGTCACGCTATCGTTGGTCGCGTAGTGCCTGAGCATGATCCGGTCTACAAGGTGTCGATCATTCCTCGTGGCCGCGCCCTGGGCGTGACCATGTTCCTGCCGGAAGAAGATCGCTACAGCTTGTCCAAGCGTGCGCTGATCAGCCAGATCTGCTCGCTGTATGGCGGCCGTATCGCTGAAGAGATGACCTTGGGCTTTGACGGTGTGACCACCGGCGCTTCCAATGACATCATGCGAGCCAGCCAGATTGCTCGCAACATGGTGACCAAGTGGGGCTTGTCCGAGAAGCTCGGCCCGCTGATGTATGCCGAAGACGAAGAGTCCTATCTGGGTCGTGGCGGTGGTCAGTCTGCAAACGTGTCGGGCGAGACAGCCAAGCTGATCGACTCCGAAGTGCGCAGCATCATTGATCAGTGCTACAACACGGCCAAGCAGATCCTGACCGAAAATCGCGACAAGCTGGATGCAATGGCTGACGCGTTGATGAAGTACGAAACGATCGATGCCGATCAGATCGACGACATCATGGCGGGTCGTCCGCCACGTGAGCCGCGTGACTGGGAAGATGGCAACTCGGGTACCCCGACTGCCCCTACGCTGGATAAAACCGAGCGCCCGGAAACACCTATCGGCGGCCCTGCTGCTGATCAATAAGGCTTGAAATGACTTCTGTTCAGTCCTCAACCCGGTTGCCTTGCGGCAACCGGGTTCTTGATTTGGCCCATACGCATGTTATGGGCATCCTCAATGTCACCCCTGATTCCTTTTCCGATGGCGGCCGCTTTGCTGCCCTGGATGCGGCTCTGCGCCACGCAGAGGCGATGGTACAGGCGGGTGCAACCCTGATTGATGTTGGCGGTGAGTCAACGCGCCCCGGAGCTCCTGTGGTATTGCCGCAGGAAGAGCTCGACCGGGTTGCTCCTGTTGTCGAGCGAATTGCCCGGGAACTGGATGTGATTATTTCGGTCGATACATCCGCGCCAATCGTCATGACCGAGGTTGCGCGCCTGGGAGCAGGGTTGATCAATGATGTGCGCTCGCTGCGCCGTGAAGGGGCCTTGCAGGCCGCTGCGGCGACAGGCTTGCCGGTATGCCTGATGCATATGCTCGGTGAGCCTGGAGACATGCAGGACAACCCGCATTACGAAGACCTGGTGGGCGAGGTGTCGACGTTTCTCGCTGACAGCATGGCGCGTTGCGCTGCTGCTGGCATTGGGGCCGAACGCATCGTGCTCGATCCGGGCTTTGGTTTTGCCAAGACATTGCAGCACAATTTGAGCCTGTTCAAGCATATGGAGGCCTTGCATGCGCTGGGTCGGCCTTTGCTGGTGGGCGTGTCACGTAAAAGCATGGTCGGGCAGACACTGAACCGGCCAGTTGCAGGGCGTCTCTATGGCAGCCTGGCGCTTGCAGCATTGGCGATGACCAAGGGTGCGCGCATTCTGCGCGTCCATGATGTTGCCGAAACAGTTGATGTGGTACGGATGATCGCAGCGGTAGATTCCGCCGACTAAGAATGATGGAGCACTTATGACAAAGAAGTATTTTGGCACCGACGGTATTCGTGGTCGGGTCGGCGTTTATCCGATTACCCCTGACTTTATGCTCAAGTTGGGTTGGGCAGCGGGCATGGCGTTTCGCAGCAAGGGCGCTTGCCGGATCCTGGTAGGCAAGGACACCCGCATCTCGGGTTACATGTTTGAGTCGGCTCTTGAAGCGGGCTTGTCGGCTGCCGGGGCTGATGTGATGTTGCTGGGGCCTATGCCGACACCGGCCATTGCCTACCTGACACGTACCTTCCATGCGGAGGCGGGCATCGTGATCAGCGCTTCGCACAATCCCCACGACGATAATGGCATCAAGTTCTTTTCCGGCGAGGGCACCAAGCTGCCTGACGACGTTGAACTGATGATCGAAGAGTTGCTGGATGCGCCGATGACCGTTGTCGATTCCGACAAGCTCGGCAAGGTCTCGCGGATCAATGATGCGCCGGGCCGTTATATCGAATTCTGTAAAAGCAGCGTGCCAAGCAGCACCAAATTCAGCGGTATGAAGATTGTTCTCGATTGCGCCCACGGTGCTACCTACAAGGTTGCGCCAAGTGTTTTCAAGGAGCTGGGTGCTCAAGTCGTTGTTCTGTCGGCGCAGCCTGATGGCCTGAACATCAACGAAAACTGCGGTTCGACCCATATGGGTCAGTTGCAGGCTGCCGTGGTGGCTGAAGGTGCGGACCTGGGTATTGCTTTTGATGGCGACGGCGATCGCGTGTTGATGGTTGACCATACCGGTGCCGTGGTCGATGGCGATGAGCTGTTGTTTATCATTGCCCGTGACCTGCACGAGCGTGGCAAATTGCAGGGTGGCGTTGTCGGTACGCTGATGAGCAACCTTGGCCTTGAGCTGGCATTGGCTGACCTGGGTATCGAGTTCGTACGCGCCAATGTGGGCGACCGTTACGTTATCGCGGCCCTGCAAGAGCGTAACTGGCTGGTGGGTGGCGAGAACTCCGGGCATATCGTGTGCTTCCACCACACCACCACTGGCGATGCGATCATTGCTGCGCTGCAGGTGTTGTTGTCCTTGCGTCGTCGCGATGAAAGCCTGGCCCAGTCGCGTCAGGCGCTGCGCAAGTGCCCGCAAGTGTTACTGAATGTTCGTTTTGCCGGTGGCGTCGACCCTGTCGAGCACCCGGCGGTGAAGGAGGCGTGCGCGCGAGTGACGGCTGCCATGAATGGCCGTGGTCGTGTGTTGTTGCGCAAGTCCGGAACAGAGCCTTTGGTGCGCGTGATGGTCGAAGGCGATGACGAAAACATGGTTCGCGGCTACGCCGAAGAGCTGGCAAAACTGGTAAGTGAAGTTTGTGCCTGATTCGGCTTGCCAGCTTTGATTTGGTTGGGTAACATCTGCGCCCACTTTGACCGACGAGGTAAAGCATGCGTCGCACTATGGTAGCTGGTAACTGGAAGATGCACGGTACCCGCGCCAGCGTCGCTGAGCTGATCGACGGTCTGCGTGGTCTGGTCCTGCCAAACGATGTTGATGTTGCAGTTTTTCCGCCTCAGCTGTTTATTGATCGTGTTATCAATGGCTTGCAAGGCGCCGCGATTTCGGTCGGTGCTCAGGATGCTGCAGTGGAGTCGGGGCAGGGCGCGCTGACTGGCGAGATTTCCTCTAGTCAGTTGGCCGACGCAGGTTGCAAGCTGGTGCTTGTGGGGCACTCCGAACGCCGCCTGATACTGGGTGAGCAGGGCGAGACACTCAATCGCAAGTTTGCAGCGGCCCAAGCCTCAGGCTTGACGCCAGTGTTGTGCATAGGGGAAACCCTGGAGCAGCGCGAAGCGGGGCAAACGCTGGAAGTGGTAGAGCGTCAGCTGAATGCCGTGATTGACGAGTTTGGCATTGATGCTTTTGTAAATGCCGTGATTGCATACGAGCCGGTCTGGGCCATTGGCACCGGGCTGACCGCATCACCACAGCAAGCGCAAGATGTGCATGCGGCCATTCGCGCACAGCTGGCGCAAAAGAATTCTGAAGTGGCACAAGGTGTGCGGCTTCTATACGGCGGCAGCGTGAAGGCGGCCAATGCGGTCGAACTGTTCAGCATGCCGGATATCGATGGGGGACTCATTGGCGGGGCTTCCCTGAATGCAGATGAGTTCGGTGCGATCATTCGTGCCGCAGGAAACTGAAAATGCTGGATAACGTCGTAACTGTGTTTCATCTGTTGACAGCATTGGGTGTAATTGCCCTGGTTTTGCTGCAACAGGGCAAGGGAGCGGATGCTGGAGCATCTTTCGGCGCAGGTGCATCAAATACTGTGTTCGGAAGCCAAGGTTCCTCTACCTTTCTTAGTAAGTTTACTGCTATACTTGCCGCAGGTTTTTTCATAACCAGCTTGGGGTTAGGTTACTTTGCTAAAGAGAAGGCTGAACAGCTGACTCAAGTAGGTTTGCCAAATCCAGCGGTGTTGGAAGTTCCAGTGCAAAAGCCGGCTTCAGATGATGTTCCGGTGCTTCAAGAGCAAAAGTCGGCAACTCCTGCGACTGACGTACCTCCAGCTCAAGAGCAAAAGTAAAACGGGTTTCATGATGTAAACGTTGTATTGCCGAGGTGGTGGAATTGGTAGACACGCAACCTTGAGGTGGTTGTGCCCATAGGGTGTAGGGGTTCGAGTCCCCTTCTCGGTACCAATTATCAAGAATGCCCGCAGTAGCGGGCTTTCTTGTATGTGGAAGGTTGGATTGACCCGTCACGGGATCAACCGTATACTTCCGCTCCAGCTTTGTCGCGGGATGGAGCAGTCTGGTAGCTCGTCGGGCTCATAACCCGAAGGTCGTCGGTTCAAATCCGGCTCCCGCAACCAGTTTCAGCGGAGCCCCTTTTCAGGGGCTTTTTGTTAGCTGGACACTTTATAGCGTCGGTATTCAACGACGTTTCAGAGATGGGCGCTTCGCCCATTTTTTCATTTTGCACAGCATGCACAAACATGCACTAGGGGGTTCAGGTGTCGAGCAAGCTAGAACAGTTGCAGGACTTGTTGGCCCCGGTGGTCGTGGCCCTTGGCTATGAATGCTGGGGTATTGAATTTTCGGCTCAAGGCCGCCATTCAATGTTGCGTGTGTATATCGACAAGGAAGGCGGCGTACTGGTGGATGACTGCGCTATCGTGAGTCGTCAGATCAGCGGCGTTCTGGATGTCGAAGATCCTATCGCTGTTGAATACACCCTTGAAGTTTCTTCTCCTGGCATGGAACGCCCGCTGTTCACCCTTGAACAGTTTGCCCAATTTGTCGGTGAGCAAGTGAAGATCAAGCTGCGCTCGCCTTTTGAAGGGCGACGCAACTTTCAGGGCCTTCTGCGCGGCGTAGAAGAGCAGGACATCGTGGTGCAGGTTGAAGACCATGAGTTCCTGTTGCCGATCGATATGATCGACAAGGCCAACATTATTCCCAGTTTTGACTGAGACGCGGATCCCGCGGATCCAATGGCTTGCGAAAGGCGAGGCGTACGATGAGCAAAGAAGTACTGCTGGTTGTTGAGTCGGTGTCCAATGAAAAGGGCGTACCGGCAAACGTTATTTTTGAAGCGCTGGAGCTGGCTCTGGCCACCGCTACTAAAAAGCGTTTTGAAGACGAAGTCGAACTGCGTGTGGAAATCAATCGCCACACCGGTAACTATGAGACTTTCCGTCGCTGGACTGTGGTCGAAGACGAAGATCTGGATGATCCAGCATACGAGTTGGCTGTAGACCAGGCCCAGGCGAAACAGCCAGGCGCGAAAGCCGGCGATATTATCGAAGAGAAAATCGATTCTATCGAATTCGGTCGAATTGCTGCACAGACGGCCAAACAGGTCATCGTGCAAAAAGTTCGCGAAGCCGAGCGTGCTCAAGTAGTCGATGCCTATCGTGAGCGTCTGGGCGAAATCATTTCCGGCACCGTTAAAAAGGTGACCCGCGACAATGTGATCGTTGACCTGGGTAACAACGCTGAAGCGTTGCTGGCCCGTGAAGACATCATTTCGCGTGAGACTTTCCGTGTTGGCGTACGCCTTCGCGCATTGCTCAAGGAAATCCGCACTGAAAACCGCGGTCCTCAGCTGATCCTGTCGCGTACAGCGCCAGAGATGCTGATCGAGTTGTTCCGCATTGAAGTGCCAGAAATCTCCGAAGGCCTGATCGAAGTGATGGCGGCCTCCCGCGATCCTGGATCACGCGCTAAAATAGCCGTTCGCTCGAAAGACAAACGCATTGATCCGCAAGGTGCCTGCATTGGTATGCGCGGTTCGCGTGTCCAGGCAGTGTCCGGCGAATTGGGCGGAGAGCGAGTGGATATCGTCCTTTGGGATGACAACCCGGCGCAGTTCGTGATCAACGCAATGTCGCCAGCAGAAGTGGCGGCTATTATCGTCGACGAAGATGCCCATGCAATGGACATCGCCGTTGGCGCAGACAATCTGGCCCAGGCGATTGGTCGCGGCGGTCAGAACGTACGTCTGGCCAGCCAGTTGACCGGCTGGACCCTGAACGTGATGACCGAATCGGACATCCAGGCCAAGCAGCAAGCAGAAACCGGCGATATCCTGCGCAACTTCATCGAAGAGCTGGAAGTTGATGAAGACCTGGCGCAGGTACTGGTTGATGAAGGCTTTACTAGCCTGGAAGAGATTGCCTACGTACCGGTGGAGGAAATGCTCAACATCGATGGCTTTGACGAAGATACCGTCAACGAGCTTCGCGCTCGCGCCAAGGATCGACTGTTGACTAAAGCCATCGCTACTGAGGAAAAGCTGGCAGACGCCCATCCGGCCGAAGACCTGCTCTCGCTTGAGGGTATGGACAAGGATTTGGCGATGGAACTGGCGGTGCGCGGCGTAATTACCCGCGAAGACCTGGCCGAGCAGTCTATTGACGACCTGCTCGACATCGACGGCATTGACGATGATCGTGCCGGCAAGTTGATCATGGCCGCCCGAGCCCATTGGTTCGAGTAATTAGGCGCGGCCTGAGGAGAGAAATGCATGACGCAAGTCACGGTGAAACAACTGGCCGATGAGGTCAAAACACCGGTTGAGCGCCTGTTGCAGCAGATGCGTGAGGCAGGTCTGCCGCACAACGCCGCCGAGCAGAATGTAACCGATAGTGAGAAGCAGGCTCTGCTGACTCACCTTAAAAGCAGCCACAAGGCTAAAGTGGAAGAACCGCGCAAGATCACTTTGCAGCGTAAAACCACCAGTACCCTGCGTGTAGCTGGCAGCAAAAGCATCAGCGTTGAAGTACGCAAGAAGAAAGTCTTCGTACAGCAAAGCCCGGAAGAAATCGAAGCCGAGCGCAAACGTGAGATGGATGAACGTCGTGCAGTAGAAAATGCCGCACGTCAAAAGGCTGAAGAAGAGTCCAAGCGTCGCGCCGAAGAAGAAGCGCGCCGCCAGCCTGCATCTGCTCCTGTTGCAGCACCGGCTCCGGCCGCTGCAGCGCCTGCACCTGTGCAAGCCGCAGCGCCAGCACCGGCTCCAGCCGCTGATGCACGCAAGCGTGACGAACAGCGTCGCCCGGACAAACCACGCGCAGACGATAACAATCGTCGCGGCAGTGGTGACGGCGATCGCAAAAACGCTCCGCATCGTGCCTCGGTTAAAGAAAAAGCACCGACTCCACGTGTTGCTCCGCGCACTTCCGACGAAGAAAGCGACAGCTTCCGTCGCGGTGGTCGTGGCAAGGGCAAGCTGAAGAAGCGCAACGCTCACGGTTTCCAGAGCCCAACCGGCCCTGTAGTTCGTGACGTGCAGATTGGCGAGACCATCACTGTCGGCGATTTGGCCGCACAGATGTCGGTCAAGGCTGCCGAAGTCATCAAGTTCATGTTCAAGCTGGGTACTCCAGCAACCATCAACCAGGTACTGGATCAGGAAACTGCCCAACTGGTTGCTGAAGAACTGGGCCACAAAGTGACTCTGGTCAGCGACAACGCCCTGGAAGATTCCCTGGCCGAGTCCCTGAAGTTCGAAGGCGAGTCGTTCTCCCGTGCACCGGTTGTGACCGTAATGGGCCACGTTGACCACGGTAAAACGTCCCTGCTCGACTACATCCGTCGTGCCAAGGTAGCGGCTGGCGAAGCCGGTGGTATTACCCAGCACATCGGTGCGTACCACGTTGAAACCGAACGCGGCATGGTCACGTTCCTCGATACCCCGGGTCACGCTGCGTTTACCGCAATGCGTGCTCGTGGTGCCAAGGCGACTGACATCGTGATTCTGGTTGTGGCTGCAGACGACGGCGTAATGCCGCAGACCATCGAAGCCGTTCAGCATGCGAAAGCCGCTGGCGTGCCGCTGGTTGTTGCAGTGAACAAGATCGACAAGCCTGGTGCTGACCTCGATCGCATTCGTAGCGAACTGTCCGTTCACGGCGTGACGTCGGAAGAGTGGGGTGGTGACACTCCGTTTGTTTCGGTCTCGGCGAAAATGGGTACCGGCGTTGACGAATTGCTCGAAGCCGTACTGCTGCAAGCTGAAGTTCTGGAACTCAAGGCAACTCCATCGGCTCCTGGCCGTGGCGTAGTGGTTGAGTCCCGTCTGGACAAAGGCCGCGGTCCTGTTGCTACCGTTCTGGTTCAAGACGGTACCCTGCGCCAAGGCGACATGGTACTGGTCGGTTCCAACTACGGCCGCATCCGCGCCATGCTCGACGAGAACGGCAAGCCTATCAAGGAAGCCGGTCCATCCATCCCTGTCGAGATTCTCGGCCTGGACGGTACGCCAGATGCTGGCGACGAGATGAGCGTAATGACCGACGAGAAGAAGGCACGTGAAGTTGCCCTGTTCCGTCAAGGCAAGTTCCGCGAAGTGAAACTGGCGCGTGCTCACGCAGGCAAGCTGGAAAACATCTTCGAGAACATGGGCCAGGAAGAGAAGAAGACGCTTAACATCGTCCTCAAATCTGACGTCCGTGGTTCGTTGGAAGCTCTGCAGGGCGCTCTGAGCGGCCTGGGTAACGACGAAGTGCAAGTGCGCGTAGTGGGCGGCGGTGTCGGTGGTATCACCGAGAGCGACGCTAACCTGGCACTGGCCTCCAACGCTGTACTGTTTGGCTTCAACGTGCGTGCCGATGCCGGCGCTCGCAAGATTGTCGAGCAGGAAGGCCTGGACATGCGTTACTACAACGTCATCTACGACATCATCGAAGACGTCAAGAAAGCCCTTACCGGCATGCTTGGCAGCGACGTTCGGGAGAACATCCTGGGTATCGCTGAAGTCCGTGACGTGTTCCGTTCGCCTAAGTTCGGCGCGGTTGCAGGTTGCATGGTGCTGGAAGGTGTTGTTCACCGTAACCGTCCAATCCGCGTACTGCGTGAAGACATCGTTATCTACGAAGGCGAGCTGGAATCCCTGCGTCGCTTCAAAGATGACATGTCCGAAGTGCGTGCCGGCATGGAATGCGGTATCGGCGTCAAGAGCTACAACGACGTTAAAGTCGGTGACAAGATCGAAGTGTTCGAGAAGGTCCAGGTTGCTCGCAGCCTCTAACTCGCGAGCCTCAAGAGCGAGGACGAGCCCGCGCATGCAAATGCGCAGCGCTCGGCCTGGACTCTAAACGCAACGCCCGGTCCGGCTTCTGTCGTGCCGGGCGTTTGCCGCTTTCAGACCGCATGGGTTTCCCATGGGTGAGTAACAGGTAACAAGACATGGCAAAAGAATATAGCCGTACCCAACGTATTGGCGATCAGATGCAGCGCGAGCTGGCACAGCTGATCCGTCGTGAAGTCAAAGACCCGCGCGTGGGCCTGGTCACCATTACTGCTGTTGAAGTCAGCCGTGACGTCGGTCACGCCAAGATCTTCATCACCGTGATGGGTCAGGACAGCGCTGAAGATATCGCCCAGAGCATCAAGGTGCTGAACTCGGCAGCGGGTTTCCTGCGCATGCAACTGGCGCGTGAAATGAAGCTGCGCAGCGTTCCGCAGTTGCACTTCCACTACGATGAAAGCGTCGTGCGTGGTGCTCATCTGTCCGCCTTGATCGAGCGTGCAGTGGCTGAAGACAATCAGCACCCTGAAACCACTGCTCCCGAAGACACCAAGGAGTAACCGGTGGCTCAGGTCAAGCGTATCCGTCGTAACGTCAGCGGCATCATCCTGCTGGACAAGCCACTTGGGTTTACTTCCAATGCGGCCCTGCAGAAAGTTCGCTGGCTGCTCAATGCCGAGAAGGCAGGGCACACCGGTAGCCTCGATCCATTGGCCAGCGGTGTATTGCCGCTGTGCTTTGGCGAAGCCACCAAGTTTTCGCAATACCTGCTCGATTCCGACAAGGGTTATGAAACCCTGATGCAATTGGGCAAGACCACGACCACGGCAGACGCTGAAGGCGAGGTTTTGCAGACTCGCCCGGTGACCGTTGGTCGCGCCGATATTGAAGCTGTTTTACCCAATTTTCGTGGGCAAATCAGCCAGATACCGCCGATGTACTCTGCGCTCAAGCGTGACGGACAGCCGCTTTACAAGCTGGCCCGTGCAGGCGAAGTGGTGGAGCGTGAACCGCGTTCTGTTACTATTACCCGCCTCGAATTACTGGCCAGCGAAGGCGACACTGCGCGCCTGGCCGTCGACTGTACCAAAGGCACCTATATCCGTACCCTTGTGGAAGATATCGGTGAGCAATTGGGGTGCGGGGCATACGTTGCAGAACTGCGTCGTACCCACGCCGGACCTTTCAGCCTCGCCCAGACGGTTACCCTGGAAGAGCTGGAGGCCGTGCATGCCGAAGGCGGCAATGAAGCGGTTGATCGCTTCCTGATGCCATCGGACAGCGGTTTGCTCGACTGGCCATTGCTGCACTTCTCGGAAGCCAGCTCGTTTTATTGGCTCAATGGCCAACCGGTGCGTGCTCCGGATGCTCCGAAGTTCGGTATGGTGCGGGTACAGGATCACAACGGTCGCTTTATCGGTATCGGTGAAGTGAGCGAAGACGGGCGTATTGCGCCGCGTCGACTGATTCGGTCGGAATGACCGGAACCAGGCTGCATCGGGTGTAGTATTACCGGCGCAGACTGGAATGAGGGTGGCTGTTATTAGGCACGGTCACATCTCACATTTAAATACGAGGATTTGTCCTCGGCCTATTGGATCTGTCTTGTTCGCAAGCAGGCCCTAATTGAAAGGAAAGCCAAATGGCACTTACAGTTGAACACAAAGCAGAAATCGTAAAAGACTACCAGCAAGCTCCAGGTGATACAGGTTCTCCAGAAGTGCAGGTTGCACTGCTGACCTTTAACATCAACACGCTGCAAGGTCACTTCAAAGCTAACAGCAAAGATCACCACTCCCGTCGTGGTCTGATCCGCATGGTAAACCAGCGTCGCAAGCTGCTGGACTACCTGAAAGGCAAGAACGTTGAGCGTTACAAAGCGCTGATCGCTCGCCTGGGTCTGCGTCGCTAATAGCGATGTTGCTAGAGGCTGGTTGTCTGTCGTGTGTCTGCGGGTTTCCCGCAGTCTCATGGCAGGCTTCCAGCCTCAAGTTTTATCTGGACTACCCGGATTCTTACGAAAGCTTGCCTATAGGGCTGTTTTCGTAAGCATCTTGAGTCGGGCCAATACCCGATGTTGCATATGACTTTCGCAAGAAACCCGTTCCCCAAGAGCCACAAAGAAGGTAGGACACCGTGAACCCGGTTATCAAAAAATTTCAGTTCGGTCAGTCGACCGTTACTCTCGAGACTGGCCGTATCGCCCGTCAGGCTTCCGGCGCAGTATTGGTCACCGTTGACGACGACGTCAGCGTGTTGGTGACTGTGGTCGGTTCCAAGCAAGCGGATCCAGGCAAGGGCTTTTTCCCTCTGTCGGTTCACTACCAGGAAAAAACCTACGCCGCGGGTAAAATCCCTGGCGGTTTCTTCAAGCGTGAAGGTCGCCCTTCCGAGAAAGAAACCCTGACGTCGCGTCTGATCGACCGTCCGATCCGTCCGCTGTTCCCAGAAGGTTTCATGAACGAAGTGCAGGTTGTCTGCACCGTTCTGTCCACCAGCAAGAAAACCGATCCGGACGTCGCTGCGATGATCGGTACTTCGGCTGCCCTGGCCATTTCCGGCATCCCTTTTGATGGTCCGATCGGCGCTGCCCGCGTTGCTTACCACGAAAGCACCGGTTACCTGCTGAACCCGACTTACGAGCAACTGGCCGCTTCGAGCCTGGACATGGTTGTTGCCGGTACTTCGGAAGCCGTATTGATGGTTGAATCGGAAGCCAAAGAGCTGACCGAAGACCAGATGCTGGGCGCCGTACTGTTCGCCCACGACGAATTCCAGGTGGTTATCCAGGCTGTCAAAGAGCTGGCTGCCGAAGCTGCCAAGCCAACTTGGGACTGGGCTGCTGCCCCGGAAGCGACCGCACTGCTGGGCGCTATCCGTGCCGAGTTCGGCGAAGCGATCTCCCAGGCTTACACCATCACCGTCAAGGCAGACCGTTACGCGCGTCTGGGCGAGTTGAAGGATCAGGTTGTTGCCAAGCTGTCCGGTGAAGAAGGCCAGCCTTCTGCCAGCGAAGTTAAAGCTGCATTCGGCGAAATCGAATACCGCACCGTTCGCGAAAACATCGTTAACGGCAAGCCGCGTATCGATGGTCGTGACACCAAGACTGTTCGCCCTCTGAACATCGAAGTTGGCGTTCTGCCGAAGACCCACGGTTCGGCCCTGTTCACCCGTGGTGAAACTCAGGCGCTGGTTGTTGCAACTCTGGGTACTGCCCGTGACGCGCAACTGCTGGACACCCTGGAAGGCGAGAAAAAAGACCCGTTCATGCTGCACTACAACTTCCCTCCGTTCTCGGTAGGTGAGTGTGGTCGCATGGGTGGTGCTGGTCGTCGCGAAATCGGTCACGGCCGTCTGGCCCGTCGTTCGGTTCAAGCCATGCTGCCTGCTGCCGACGTGTTCCCGTACACCATCCGTGTTGTATCGGAAATCACCGAATCCAACGGTTCCAGCTCGATGGCATCGGTTTGCGGTGCTTCCCTGGCACTGATGGATGCCGGTGTGCCGATGAAGGCGCCGGTTGCCGGTATCGCCATGGGTCTGGTTAAAGAAGGCGAGAAGTTCGCTGTTCTGACCGACATCCTGGGTGACGAAGACCACCTGGGCGACATGGACTTCAAGGTAGCCGGTACCGCCAAAGGTGTTACCGCGCTGCAGATGGATATCAAGATCAAGGGCATCACCGAAGAAATCATGGAGATCGCTCTGGGCCAGGCCCTGGACGCTCGCCTGAACATCTTGGGCCAGATGAACCAGATCATTGCCGTATCGCGCAACGAGCTGTCGGCCAACGCTCCGACCATGATCGCGATGAAAATCGACACCGACAAAATCCGTGACGTTATCGGTAAAGGCGGCGCGACGATCCGTGCAATCTGTGAAGAAACCAAGGCTTCGATCGATATCGAAGACGACGGTTCGATCAAGATCTTCGGCGAGTCCAAGGAAGCAGCAGAAGCCGCGCGTCAGCGCGTTCTGGGCATCACCGCTGAAGCCGAGATCGGCAAGATCTACGTGGGCAAGGTTGAGCGTATCGTCGACTTCGGCGCATTCGTAAACATCCTGCCGGGCAAAGACGGCCTGGTTCACATCTCCATGCTGAGCGATGCTCGCGTTGAGAAAGTGACTGACATTCTGAAAGAAGGTCAGGAAGTGGAAGTACTGGTACTGGACGTGGACAACCGCGGCCGTATCAAGCTGTCCATCAAGGACGTCGCTGCTGCCAAGGCTTCGGAAGCTTAATCGCTCTCGACACCTGCTTTGAAAAAGGACCCTTCGGGGTCCTTTTTTTATGCCTGGAGCAAAGTCAGCACCTTAGGGCCATAGGCCACGAGTCGAAAGCCGCAACTTGCATGCAGAATTAACCGGCGCCATGCATTTTGCACGACGGGGCAATTTTGGTCATTTTGTAAGTTATTGATTTATATAGGTTTATTTGTTTTTAAAAGTTGGCACGCGGCCTGCAATAGTACTGATAACCCTGCTGCTGCAAGACGGCGCAGATTCTAAAGAAGACAGGAGTTACTCGTATGAAGAAGTTCGCTATCGCTGCCGCAACTGCCACCGCTCTGACCCTGACTATGGCCAATGCTGCATTTGCTGCCCAGGCGACCACCCAGGCAACCATGGTGGTGGCTGCAGGCGAAGTAACCAAAGCCAAGGAAGCTACTTCTGATACCTGGATCACTACCAAAGTAAAAGCTGACCTGGTCACTGAAAAAGGCATTCCGGGCACGGACATCAAGGTAGAAACCAACAAAGGCGTTGTTTCCCTGTCCTCGATGGTACCGGTGACTGAAGCGCAAAAAGAGATTGCTGTTGCGATCGCCAAAAAGATCAAAGGCGTTAAAGCTGTATCGGCTGATGGCCTGAAAGCGGAATAAAGCACCCTTTCTCGTAGAACCGGGGGAACAAGGTTCTGGCAGGTGATTGAAGCAGTACGCCTGCAGGCATTGTTAAAAAGGTTCATGCGACGGCCACACGGATGTGGTCATTACAGCCCCCGGCGCTTGCGTCGGGGGCTGTTCTATTTGGGATTGGGTGTATTTGGGATTGGGGCTACGAAAATCCGCGTAGCAGCTGCCGAAGGAACGAGGCTGCGTTCGGCGACGTTGTGCATTATTCGCTATCCAGATGCAGTGGCGAGATTACCCGGCCGTCGCTCTCGGCTTGGCCCAGGGTGGCATCGATAAAGTACACGCGGTCATCCGCCAGCCCGCCCTTGTCTACCAGGTAGTCCTTGATGCTGCTTGCACGGTCTTGCCCCAGCTGACGCAACAACACTTCGCTTTTGCTCCAGAAGTCGATCAGTGCCGCGGTCATTTTGGCCGCGCGCTCGTCACGGCTCAGGTCTTTCCATTCAGCAGGCGGTTGCTGCTTGAGACGCGTGCGGTAGATACCTTCAAGTAACGGGCCTTTCTCATCGTCCGGCACGGTGAGCAAGCCGGCGCTGGCCGGTACTTTGTCGCCACGACGCTGGAGGATCTTGTAGTAGGTGTACTGGAACTCGCGCTCAAGACGTTCCTTGGCGATCAGAGGGCCATCGCTGCTCTGTGCGGCCGTACCTTCGATCTCCAGGCGTAAAGCCGGGCGTTCTTTCAGGGCCTGGGCCAGTGTGGTCAGGGCTTTTTGTGCCTCAGGGCTCAGCTCGCTTGATCCTGGGGCGAATGACACGGTGCCCAGGTCCTCGGCTCCACCGCCGCTGATCAGCCCGCCAATGAACTTGAAGGGCGCCTGGGCGGCACGCAGCACCAGGTTGCGTACCGTTTGCCAGATAATCGGCATCACGCTGAACTGCGGGTTGTTGAGGTCGCCACTGATGGGCAGTTCAATAGATATCTTGCCGTCCGTGTCCTTGAGCAAGGCAATCGCCAGTTTGATCGGCAGATCCACGGCGTCCGGGCTGTCGACCTTTTCCCCCAGCTGCAATTGTTCGACCACGAGTTTGTTCTCGGCTTTGAGCTGGCCGTTGGTGATCAGGTAATGCAGGTCGAGGTTGAGACGACCCTTGCGGATGCGGTAACCGGCAAACTTCCCGGAGTAGGGGGTCAATGTGGTCAGTTCGACACGCTTGAAGCTGGTGGCGATATCCAGGCTGGCCATCGGGTCAAACGGGTTGACGCTGCCCTTGATGGTCACCGGCGCATAACGGTCGACCTTGCCTGCAATATTGACCGGGGCAGGTTTGGGGTTACGGCTGTCGATGGTGCCAATCAGGCCGTTGAGCTGTTGAACCGCGGTCTGGAAGTTGGGTGTCAGGCTGAAGTCGGCGAAATTCGCTGAACCATCGTTGATCGCAATTGCGCCGATGTGAATGCCCAGCGGTTTTTCCTTGCTGGCCGTGCCTTTGGCCGACGTACTGCCAGCAGGTTGCGGGATCAGCAGGTCATCGATATTGGTGGTGCGGTCATCGTTGATCATGAAGCGCACATAGGGCTTTTCGAAATTGACCCGTGCAAGCGAGAGGCTATCGCCGTGCTGGTACTTCAGATCCTCCAGCACCAGTTTTTGCCACTTCAGGAAGTCGCGGTTTTTCAGGGTGTCCAATGTGTGCAGTTGATCGATCTGGGCGCGGCCGGCCACGGTAAAGGCCAGGGGGGCGGTGCTTTTCAGATCAACCGCCAGGTCGCTGCCAAGCATGCCGCTACGCAGCTCAAGGCGGATAAACGGGTCGATATAGGCCTGGGCGATACGCAAGTCGATATCTTTGGTGTTGACCTTGAGCCTGGCGCTTACCGGGCTCAGGCTGACGTCGCCGCTGGCGGTGAGTTTGCCTTGCTTGCCCACACCGGTGTCGAGGTTGAGGGTGAAAGGAGAACGGTTCAGGCTGTCGAAGTTTTTCAGGTTCAGGTTCAGCGGGCCGACCTCCAGCTCCACCGGGGTTTTGGGCTCCTTGTCGGCAAGGTGGATGCGATAGTCACGCAGGTCGACATCCTTGAGCAGCACGGCCCAGGGTTTGCTCGGCGCCACCGGGGCTGCTTTCGGTGCTTCGACGGTCACCACTTCTTCGGTTTTGGTCGATGGTTTGTCGGGCTGGCTGGCAAACAGCTTTTGCCAGTCAAGCTGGCCGTCTTTTTCGCGGGCGGCCCAGGTTTCGAGGTTCTGGCTGTTGATCTTGCCGACCACCACTTCCTGTTTGGCCAGGTCGACGCTGGTGTCGCTGACATCCAGGCGCTCCAGACGCACCAGCGGGCGGCCATCGGGGGCATTGATCTTGAGCGGTGCGATGCTGGCCGTGGCATTGCTCAGGAGCATTTCGGTTTCTTTGGACAGGTTCAGGGTGTAGTCGGTGCTGAAATTCAGTACGCCATCTTCCAGGGCCAGCGGTAATGCATCGCGCACATAGGGCCACCAGACTTTCATCTTGCCGTCGGTGACTTTCAGTTTGCCGGTCGAGGTGATGGGTACCAGGCTCAGGGTGCCGGTCCAGTCGATCCGCCCGCCTGCAGGGCCTGCGGCCACCAGGGTCATATCGGCGTTGTCATCGGGCAGGGTGCTGAGGTTTTTCAGCTCCAGGTCCATCGAGTCATAGAGGAATTCGATGGGCTCGCTGGGACGCATATCGGTGAAGTGCAGGTAGCCACCCGCCAGCTTGATGTTGTCGATACGCAGCGGGAACGGTTTGCTCTCGGGATCGGCCGGGGTGGGCTCGCTCTCGGGCAGCTTGAACAGTTGTGTCAGGTTGAGCGTACCGTCCTTGTTGAACAGCAGCTCGGTTTTCGGTTTATCTAGCTGCACGTCGGCCAGGTGCAGAGCTTTTGTCCACAGGCTGTCGGCTTGCAGATTGGTGTACAGCCGCTCGAAGCCGACCTGTTCCTTGCCCGGTTCGCCGACTCTGAACCCCCACAGGGTCAGCTCAAGGCTGAAGGGGTTGAACTCCAGCCGGTCGAGTCTGGCGGGCACCGTGGCGTAGTTGGCCAGTTGCTGGTTGATGATGCGCAGGCCGATGCCCGGCAAGATCAGGAACCCAAGCACGCTGTAAAGTGCGATGGCAATCAGCACGGCGCCAAGGGCGCGGATCAATCCTTTGAGCATGTGGGGCGTCGTCTATAGCAGTCGGAAGTGCCTTGGAGTATGGCACGCGTTTCTGGTTCCGAGACGAACGCCGTATTGGGAGAATGGATTAAAACTGAAGGATCAGGGTTTTCAGCGGTGGCTGCTGATCCAGGGACGGGAAATCGCTGGCCGGACTCATGACCTGCCAGTCGCGAACCGGGCGGCCAGCTTTCTCGGCGCAACGCAAAACCTGCTCGCGCCAGTCGTCCATGCTGACCTTTGCCAGATTGTTGCAGCAGATCAATACGCCGTCTGGTGCGGCGGTCAGTACGGCCGGCTTGAGCAGGCTTTGGTAGTCGCGCAGCAGATCGACCGTGCCGAAGGCACTCTTGGCCCAGGCAGGCGGGTCGAGCAGCACGAGGTCGTATTCACGCTGATCCATGCGCGGGTAGGCAGGCAGCTTGTGACGACGCTGAATGATTGGCAGACCGGCCAATTGGCGGATGGCCGCGAAATAGTCGGACTGTACGAATTTCATTTTTGGCAGTTCAGGGTTCAGCAGGCCGTTTTCGCGACCAACCGCCAGATTGCCTTCGGCGAAATCGAGGTTGCAGACTTCGCTGGCTCCACCTGCAGCGGCACTCAGGCCAACACCACAGGTGTAGGAGAACAGGTTGAGCACGCTTTTGCCGGCACTGTGCTGCTTGACCCAGCCACGGGCGTTGCGCAGGTCGAGAAACAACAGCGGGTCTTGCCCGGCATGGCGGCCGCGCACCCGGTACTTGAGGCCCCATTCGTGGCCGACGGTGTCTTCAAGGGCGGCGTCTTCGGCGCGGTACACGGTGTCTTCGCGGTCGATACGCGAGTTGCCCTGGGAGCGGTCGTTGTAGACCAGCAGCAGGTCGAGGCCCAGGTGGCGATTGATGGCTTCGTGCAGTTGCAGCAAATCATCGCGCTCAAGACGTTGATGAAAGCTTTGTACCAGCAGTTGCGGGCCATAGCGGTCGATGGTCAGGCCGCCGGCGCCTTCCTGGCTGCCGTGGAACAGGCGATAGCAGTCGGTGCCCTGGGCGTGCAGTTCGGCCAACAGGTCGTGACGATTATCGAGGGCGGCGCGCAGCGCCTGATTCAAGGAAGACATGCATTGCGCCTTGGGGGACAGATAAGGCGCGGCAGTTTAGCAGAATAGGGCTGGTGATTATTGCTGCGTTGCTCTTGTAGCCGCTGTGGGAGCGAGCCTGCTCGCTCCCACAGGATGGCTTGACCGGCAACAGAGTATCTACACGTTTTGCATTACTCCCGCTCGATCGCCAGCGCTACGCCCTGACCACCGCCGATGCACAAGGTGGCCAGGCCTTTTTTGGCGTCGCGCTTGAGCATTTCGTGAAGCAGGGTCACCAGGATCCGGCAACCTGACGCACCAATAGGGTGGCCAATGGCAATTGCGCCGCCATTGACGTTGACCTTGCTCGCGTCCCATTGCAGTTCCTGGCCCACGGCCAGCGCTTGTGCGGCGAAGGCTTCGTTGGCTTCGATCAGGTCCAGCTGCTGCAAAGTCCAGCCGGCTTTGCTCAGGCAACGCTGGGTGGCACTGACCGGGCCGATGCCCATGATGGCCGGATCCACGCCGGCATTGGCGTAGGCCGCGATTTTGGCCAGCACCGGCAAGCCCAGGGCCTTGGCCTTGGCGGCGCTCATGAGCATGACCGCGGCTGCGCCGTCATTGAGTGAGGAGGCGTTACCTGCGGTGACAGAGCCGTCTTTTTTGAATGCGGGACGCAGTTTTGCCAACGATTCGGCGGTGGTGCCAGCGCGCGGTTGCTCGTCGGTAGTGAATGCGATCGGATCGCCTTTGCGCTGCGGGATCAGGACGGGGGTGATTTCATCGACAAAGCGCCCGGCTTCAATCGCCGCAGTGGCTTTTTGCTGTGAGGCGGCAGCGAAGGCGTCTTGCGCTTCACGGCTGATGTCGTATTTAGCCACAAGGTTTTCGGCGGTAATGCCCATGTGGTAGTCGTTGAACGCATCCCACAGGCCATCGCTGATCATGGTGTCGACGATCTGACTGTGGCCCATGCGCAGACCGGTGCGGGCACCGGGCATGATGTAGTTGGACAGGCTCATGTTTTCCTGACCGCCGGCGATGATCACCTCGGCATCGCCGCATCGAATGGCCTGGGCCCCCAGGTGCAGGGCCTTGAGGCCCGACCCGCAAACCTTGTTCAGGGTCAATGCCGGTACCGCAAACGGCAGGCCGGCCTTGATTGCCGCCTGGCGGGCAGGGTTTTGCCCGGCACCGGCGGTCAGTACCTGACCCATGATCACTTCGTCGACCTGGGCGCCATCCAGGCCGGTTTGTGCGAGTAATTGGCGAATGACGGCGGCACCCAGTTCCACGGCAGGTACATGGGCCAGCGAACCTTGAAAGCTGCCAACGGCGGTGCGGGTAGCCGCAACGATTACGACGTCTTGCATTGCTTGAGTCCTCTTTATTCTTGGAGTGTTGTGTCCGGATTCAGGCGGGCATGGTGGCATAAATCGGTGTTGAGTTCATCGCGGGCAGGCCCGCTCCCCCAAGAGCACCACAGATCCTGTGGGTGCGGGCCTGCCCGCGATGCCAACGTAGCGGTTTTCAGCCAAGCCCCATGCGCCGTCGCGCCCGTTGTACCGAACCGTTGCGTACGGCCCAGCGCAGGATTGGCGCGGTGCTGTTGACCCCGGCCCGTACCCCTTTGCGAATCATCGGGCCTTGATGCAGCTCCAATTGATCGCTGGCCCAGTCGGGCAGTAAATCGATCCCGGCCTGCATCATCAATGCACCAAATGGTTTGGCCAGCAGGCTGGGGGCAGGGGCGTTGAGCAGCAGGCGAATGACTTCACGGCTGCGCTCATCGCAAAGCAATTGCGGGCGAACGCTGTCGAGGTAATCGGCTACTTGCTGACGTGAGCGCGGTACGTGGGTGGCGCCCAGGCGTTCAGCGATCATGGCGATTTCGTCGTAGTAGCGGTCCTGATCTTCAGCGGATAAATGCGGGTTGCGATAGCGCAGGTGGGCGGCGAGAAAATTGCTGACTTCGGCCACATGCACCCAGGTCAGCAGCTCGGGGTCGCTGGCCGCATAGGGGCGGCCATCGAGACCGGTGCCGCTGACTTGCAGGTGGATGGTGCGCACTTTGTCGATCAGCCAGTTGGCATCGCCAGTGGCGCCGAAGGTGGTACCTGAAATGAACTGCCCGGTGCGGCGTAGCCGACCCAGCATGTCTTCGCGGAAACTGGAGTGGTCCCACACCCCGGCCAGGGCCAGTGGGTGCAAGGCTTGCAGCATCAAGGCGCTGATGCCGCCAATCAGCATGCTGGTGAAGTCACCGTGGACCTGCCAACTGATGGAGTCCGGGCCGAACAGGCCGGGGTCGCCCTTGGGGTTTTCGAGGTCGAGCTTGCCGAGGGAAAGCCCGGTCAGGCTCATGATCTGGCGTTCGATGGGGCGGCGGATAAATTCCATTATGCCTTTCTCGATGGTGCCAGCCAGTCGATGAAAACTGGCTGGCTATCAATCACCCGCGGTGACGGCCGCGGAAGTAGTTGATCAGGCCCTGGGTCGACGCATCGTCGGCAGGCTCTTCCTGGATACCGGTCAGGCGGTTGTATACGCCCTTGCCCAGCTCCTTGCCCAGTTCAACACCCCATTGGTCGAAGGCGTTGATGCCCCAGATCACGCTTTGCACAAACACTTTGTGTTCGTACAGCGCAACCAGTGCACCCAGACGGCGCGGGCTGATGCGTTCCACCACCAGGGTATTGCTCGGGCGGTTGCCCGGGATCACCTTGTGCGGTGCCAGTTTTTTAACTTCTTCTTCGCTCATGCCCTTGTCGCGCAGTTCAGCTTCGGCTTCTGCGCGGGTTTTACCCAGCATCAGCGCCTGGCTTTGCGACAGGCAGTTGGCATACAGCCATTGATGGTGGTCGGACACCGGGTTGAAGCTGACAATCGGCACGATAAAGTCGGCCGGGATCAGTTGGGTGCCTTGGTGCAGCAATTGGTGGTACGCATGCTGACCGTTGCAGCCCACGCCGCCCCAGATCACCGGGCCAGTATCGGTTGACACCGGAGTGCCGTCCTGGCGCACGCTCTTGCCGTTGGATTCCATGTCCAGCTGTTGCAAGTGTTTGGTGATGTTACGCAGGTAGTGGTCGTACGGCAGGATCGCGTGGCTTTGCGCGCCCCAGAAGTTGCCATACCACACGCCCAGTGCGGCCATCAGTACCGGCATGTTCTGCTCGAACGGAGCAGTCTGGAAGTGCTGGTCCATGCTGTAGGCACCGGACAGCAGCTCTTTGAAGTTGGACATGCCGATGGCCAGGGCAATTGGCAGACCGATGGCCGACCACAGCGAGTAACGCCCGCCGACCCAGTCCCACATCGGGAAGATGTTTTCTTCTCGAATACCGAATGCCACGGCTGCCGCGTTGTTGCTCGACACGGCGATAAAGTGGCGATGCAGCTCAGCTTCAGAACCGCCCTGAGCCAGGTACCAGGCTCGTGCCGCCTGGGCGTTTTTCAGGGTTTCTAGGGTATTGAAGGACTTTGACGAAACAATAAACAGCGTGGTTTCAGCGCGCAGTTTTGCGGTCAGTTCATGGAACTCACTGCCGTCGATGTTCGCCAGGTAATGGCAGCGCACACCTTTTTGCGCGTAGGACAGCAACGCTTCAGAAACCAGTTCAGGGCCGAGGAACGAGCCGCCGATGCCGATATTGACGATGTCGGTGATTGGCTTCTCGGTGTAACCGCGCCACAGACCGTCGTGAATCCGGCCGACCAGCTCGGTCATCTGGTTCAGGACTTTATGCACCTCGGGCATGATGTTCACGCCGTTGACCGACAGTTTGTCGGCAACCGGGCGACGCAGCGCGGTGTGCAAGGCCGGGCGACCTTCGGAGGCGTTGACGATTTCACCGCTGAACAGCGATTTGATCGCGCCTTTGAGGTCGACCTCATTGGCGAGGTCGACCAGAAGGTCGCGGGTCTCGTTGGTGATCAGGTTTTTCGAGTAGTCCAGAAACAGCCCGCAGCTGCTCAGGGTGAATTCTTCAAAACGTTTCGGGTTGCTGTTAAACGCGTCACGCATGCTGAAGTTTTGCATGCTGGCACGGTGAAGTTTCAACGCTTGCCAAGCGGGCAGAGCGGTAACGTCGTGAGGGGTGCGGTAGTACGCCATCGCTGCGGATATCCTTTTTGCTTGAACTGCCTTTGGACACTGAAAACACCTGCGCCTGGTTTTTCTTGTTCAGGCGTTCGGTCGGTCTGATTCTGCACGTTAACTGGAAGCAGGGCGATTACAGTAACCTTCGCGCCTGCTTCTGTCTTGGCTTTGTCTGACACCGAGAAGTAACTTTTGTCACAGTTACGTCACAGCAGGTGAAACGTTTCAGTGTTTCTTTATGGAGTGCGGGTCATTCCGCGGTTCCGCACAGGCGACTCTGTCAGAGCGCGCTGTCGAGATTAAGATGTACGTTGTCGATCAAACGGGTGGCACCCAGGAAGGCCGCAACCAGAATTACCAGGTCGCGATCAGTCGCCTGCGTCGGTAGCAAGGTCTGTGCGTGGCGCACTTCCAGGTAGTCCGGACGAAAACCAATGGCTTCGATTTGCGCCAGATGCTGGCGCACCAGGGCCGGGTAGTCGCGCTCACCGGCTTCGATGGCGCGCGCCATTTCACTCAGGTGACGGTACAGCGCTGGCGCCAGGGCTCGCTGCTCTTCGCTCAGGTAACCATTGCGCGAGGACAGGGCCAGGCCGTCTTCGGCGCGCACGGTGGGTTCGCTGATGATCTGGATCGGGAAGTTCAGATCGTTGACCATTGCGCGAATGACTGCCAGCTGTTGGTAGTCTTTTTGCCCAAAAATCGCCAGGTCGGGCTGAACCATGTTGAACAGCTTGCTGACCACGGTGGTCACACCATCGAAATGCCCCGGGCGACGGCTGCCGCACAGTTCATTGCTTAATTTGGCAGCAGTAACACGGGTCAGGCCGTCCATGCCGTTGGGGTACATTTCTTCAACGGTCGGGGCAAACAGCAAGTCACAGCCTGCCTGCAGAAGCCTTTCCTGGTCGGCTGCCAGGGTGCGCGGATAGGTATCCAGATCTTCGTTGGCGCCAAACTGCAGCGGGTTGACGAAAATGCTCGCCACCACGAAATCGGCTTGTTGTGCGGCGGTGGTTACCAGTGCGCCATGGCCACTGTGCAGATTGCCCATGGTCGGGACCAGTGCTATCTGTTTGCCTTCACGGCGTGCGCGGGCGATGACGGCGCGCAGTTCGCGAACGGTTTTAACTGTGTTCATGCAGAGAATCCGTGTTCGGTAGCAGGAAAGCTGACGGCTTTGACTTCAGTGACGTAGGCGCGCAGGGCGGACTGGATATCGGGCTGGCCGCTCATGAAGTTTTTCACGAACTTGGGCACGCGGCCGGTCAGTGAAAGGCCCAGCATGTCGTGCAGCACCAGGACCTGGCCGTCGGTGTCACTGCCGGCGCCGATGCCGATGACCGGGATCTTGACCGCGTGGGTGATCTCTTTTGCCAGTTCGCTGGGTACACATTCGAGCAGCAGCATGGCCGCTCCTGCCTGTTCCAGGGCAATGGCATCGGCACGCATCTGGCGCGCCTGGTTTTCGTTGCGGCCTTGTACCTTGTAACCCCCCAGCACGTTCACGGTCTGCGGGGTCAGGCCCATATGCGCGCACACGGGGATGCCGCGTTCAGTCATGGCCCGGATCGACTCGGCCAGCCACACGGCGCCTTCGACCTTGACCATATGCGCGCCGGCCTTCATCAGCACCGCGCTGTTGTTGAGGCTTTGTTCCAGGGTGGCGTTGGCCATAAAGGCCATGTCCGCCAGGATCAGAGCGTCCTGGTTACCGCGTTTGACGCAGGCCACGTGGTAGGCCATGTCAGCTGTCGTCACAGGCAATGTACTGTCATGCCCTTGTAGAACCATGCCCAGGGAGTCGCCTACCAATAGCACTTCAACACCGGCCTGATTGCAGGCGTGGGCGAAGGTGGCGTCATAGCACGTCAGCATGGTGATTTTTTCACCTTTTTGCTTAAGGCCTTGCAGGGTGGTCAGGGTAATAGCTGGCATGAAAAGGATCCTCGTCAGGCAGTGTGGTAACCACTGCGAGTAACGCGCGTGATTCATCGTTATGAACAGGCACACCTTTATAGAGGGCGCTTATAAAGCCTGCTTTTCACATTGCACCATCCTGTGGATGGCTGCGGGATGCCTATAGTCGTGACGAGGGCACTGGAAGTCAATTCCGGGTGTTACCGCAATGGTGTTACCCGGGTATTGATTCGATTCAGCTTAAGAGGGGATTCGCTCAAGCCCGATAAATGGGCAGTCATCGAGCAATTGCGCGAGCGTGCGGCCATCGGAGAGTTTCAGCGATGCTGGCGCCAGTTCGGCCAGCGGATACAGCACAAAAGGCCGGGCGTGCATGTGGTAGTGCGGAACTTTAAGGCGGGGCTCGTCGATCAGGCGATCGCCGAATAGCAAGATGTCCAGGTCCAGAGTGCGCGGGCCCCAACGCTCTTGACGCTCGCGTCCCTGGTCCAGTTCGATGGCCTGCAGGGCATCGAGCAGGTCCAGCGGCGCCAGCGAGCTGTCGATGGCCGCTACGGCATTGGTGTAGCGCGGCTGGCCAGGCAACAGCGAATCGCTTTGATAAAATGCTGAAACCCCGATGAGTCGGGAGTCCGGCAATTGCGCCAGGGCCTGGACAGCACTGCGCAATTGATCCGCCGGGTCAGCCAGATTGCTGCCCATTCCAATGTAGACGCGTTCCATCGCTTACTCGTCCGCTGCGGCGCTGCGTTTACGCTTGGCACCGCTGGTACGGCGACGTTTGCGCGGTGCAGGACCGGTACCGTCATCCTTGGCGTTGCTCAGGTCGCGGATCATCTCGCGGCGGCCGCTGTCATTGGCGTCCTGATAGTCGGTCCACCATTCGCCCAGGCCATTGGTCTGCTCGCCGGCGCTTTCACGCAAGAGCAAGAAGTCATACCCGGCACGGAAACGCGGGTTGTCGAGCAACATGTCGGCGCGTTTGCCGCTGCGACGCGGCAGGCGCTCCTGCATGTCCCAGATCTCGCGAATCGGCATGGTGAAGCGCTTGGGAATAGCAATACGCTGGCATTGCTCGGCGATCAGTTCATGGGCGGCTTCCTGCATGGCAGGAATGGGCGGCATGCCTTGATCTTGCAGGCGCAATACGCGTGCAGGCAACGCGGGCCACAACAGGGCGGCAAACAGGAAGGCCGGGGTCACCGGTTTGCCCTGTTTGATGCGCAGATCGGTGTTGCGCAAGGCTTCGCTGATCAGGGTGTGGGTGTAGGTCGGGTTGTGCTCCAGTGCTTCGGCGCTGGCCGGGAACAGAGGGTCGAACAACTCGAGGTCAACCAGCATCTCGAAGGTGTCAGAAGCGTTACCGGAGAGGAACAGCTTGAGCACTTCTTCGAACAGGCGCGCGGAAGGGATTTCCCGCAGCATCGGCGCCAGTTCGCGGATGGGTTCGGCGGTGTGCTTTTCGATACCAAAGTTGAGCTTGGCGGCAAAGCGCACGGCGCGCAGCATGCGAACCGGGTCTTCCTGGTAGCGCTGTTGCGGGTCGCCGATCAGGCGCAGCAAGCGGTTGCGGATATCGTGTACGCCATTGGCGTAATCGAGGATGCGCTCGCTGACCGGGTCGTAGTACAGGGCGTTGATCGTGAAGTCACGACGCTGGGCGTCTTCTTCAAGGGTGCCGTAGACGTTGTCGCGCAAGATGCGCCCGCTTTCGTTACGCGAGGACTGGTTGCTGTCTTCCTCTTCGTCGTTTTGCGGGTGATTGGCACGGAAGGTCGCGACTTCAATGATTTCGCGGCCAAAGTGGATATGCACCAACTTGAAACGACGACCGATGATTCGCGCATTGCGAAATTCGGCGCGCACTTGCTCGGGCGTGGCGCTGGTGGCGACGTCAAAGTCTTTTGGCGTGATATTGAGCAGCATGTCGCGTACGCAACCGCCAACCAGATAGGCCTGGTAACCGGCGTTCTGCAGGCGTTCGACGATATTGACCGCGTAGCGGCTGAACTGGGCACGTTGCAGCGAGTGTTGGCTGCTGTTGAGCACTTCAGGGGTGCTGCGCAGTTGTTGCGTACGACGCTTGGGAGAACGGAATGACTGGAACAGCTTCTTCAGCATGGGATGCACTGTTTGAAGGAATGTTCGGCCAAAACGAAGAATGACCGCATGATGGGCGGGGATTCTAGCATTTAGTCAGGGGATGGTGTAGGACGCTTAGCCGCTCTTGCGAGCGAAGCTGCAAGCCGTAAGCATAAATAGCTGTAAGAGGCGCGGTTTAGACGGTTGCGAGGGGATTTGTTAAATCGCAGAAACCACAAGGGGAGCCGAAGCTCCCCCAGAATTAGTTGCGTGCTCTATTTTTATTATTGATTGCGGGCTTTTTGTTTTTGTTAATCGCCCTGGTTACAAAGGTCTTGCCTGTGCAACCCTCCCAATCGGGAGATAAGAGCAAACGGATTGCTTTGGTCGCTGCGTTGATGTGATCAATGATCCAACCAGTTCAGGCTCTGCTTTAAGTGCAGTTTTTGTTGTTCTCTGCCTGGTCGCGGGGCAAGCCCCATTTACAACACCTCTCCAAAACAATCAGTTAGCTGCGCCTCCGCCGTGTTGTTCTTGTTATGCGTGAGCCGATACGTCTTATTTTTATTGTGTGCTGCTGTGATTCTTATTGTTCTTGTACGAATACATATAGCAGGGTGCGTGCCAACTTTTGTGCGGCCCAGCAAAATAAGGGGTTATCAGGGTTTTGGCCTTTTTCCGGGCAAAAAAAAGCCGGGTCATCGTTACCGTAAGACCCGGCTTTTGTTACGTGATTTAACAGAGGTAACAGTTGGTTACCTCTGGCGCTGTTACCTAGCCCTCGCTTGGCACGCCGGTTTTGCGTCGCGGGATTCCCAGACGCTGACGTCGCTCCCACAAGCATTTGCGGCTGACCCCCAGTTTTCGAGCCAGTTCGGTCTCGGTCATATGGTCCTGATGCTCAAGGACGAAGTGCTGGAAGTAGTCTTCCAGTGACAGGTCCTCGGTGGGATCAAGGCTGGTGTTACCGTTACTGATGCTCTGCTGCGGGGCCAGGCCGATGAAGTCATCGTCTTGCAGGTCGCTCAGTTCAATATCGATACCCAGCAGTTCAGCCGAGATTTCCGGGCTTTCACAGAGGATCACCGCGCGCTCCACAGCGTTTTCCAGTTCGCGCACGTTACCCGGCCATGAGTAATGGCTGATCGCCCGTTCGGCATCGGGGGCGAATTTGAGGTCGGTGCGACCCACGCGAGCACTTTGGCGGGCGAGGAAGGCGTTGGCGATTTCGTTGACGTCAGCGCCACGTTCACGCAGCGCAGGCAGCTTGAGCGCGATAACGTGCAGGCGGTAGTACAGGTCTTCGCGGAACTGGCCTACCTTGGCCAGGCTTTTCAGGTCGCGGTGGGTCGCGGCAATCAGGCGAACATCGACCTTTTGCGACTGTACCGAGCCAACCCGGCGAATCTCGCCTTCCTGCAGCACGCGCAGCAGTCGGGCTTGGGCCTCAAGCGGCAATTCGCCGATTTCATCGAGGAACAGCGTGCCGCCATCGGCCGCTTCAACCAGACCGGCACGGCCAGCGCTGGCGCCGGTAAACGCGCCTTTTTCGTGGCCGAACAGTTCGGACTCGATCAGGGATTCCGGGATGGCCGCGCAGTTGACCGAGATCATCGGTGCTTTGGCGCGGCGCGACAGGTTGTGCAGGGCGCGGGCTACCAGCTCTTTACCTGTGCCGGATTCACCCTGGATCAGCACATTGGAGTCAGTGGGCGCTACTTTGCGAATCTTGCTGTACATGTCCAGCATTGGCGGGCAGGAACCGATGATGCCGATTTCACCGTTGCTGTTATCCACCGTGTTTTTGTCAGCGGTGCCTGCTTTGGCAGGGCGTTCGGCCGGCGCGCTCTGGGTGTTTTGCCGGTCACGCAGAATGCGCGCCACCGCTTGCAGCATTTCGTCGTGATCAAAAGGTTTGGCGATGTAGTCCACCGCGCCCATTTTCATCGAGTCCACGGCCGAGCGCAGGCTGGCATAGCTGGTCATGATCAGCACCGGCTTGCCCTGGCCAAGCTTGATCAGCTCGGTCCCCGGAGCGCCGGGCAGGCGCAGGTCGCTGACAATCAAGTCAAACGACGGGATGCTGAACTGCTCCTGCGCCTCTTGCACCGAGCCTGCCTCGCTGACCTGGTATTGATTGCGCTCCAGTAAGCGGCGTAGGGCGGAGCGGATGATGGTTTCATCTTCGACGATCAAAATATGCGGCATTGATTCGGTTCTCTCGACGGTCTCAGTTCACAGCGGACGTCGCTTCGACATGACGCGGTAGTGTCACCCGGATACGGGTTCCGCGTTGGCTGTGAATGTCAGCCGGGCTGTCGATGGTGATTTGTCCATAATGCTCTTCAACGATGGAATAGACCAGTGCAAGGCCCAGACCTGTACCTTCGCCAGGGTCCTTGGTGGTGAAAAACGGTTCGAACAACCGGTCCATGATGTTCTGCGGAATGCCAGTGCCTTCATCTTCCACAATAAGGTCGACGGTGTGCTCGCTGGCCTCGCTCTTGACCCGTACGGCACTGCCGGCAGGCGTCGCGTCGCGGGCGTTGGAGAGCAGGTTGATCAATACCTGGGCGAGCCGCTGCGGGTCGCCGTCGACCCAGTGGTCCGGGTCGCACAGGTTGTAGAATTGCACTTCGAAATTGCGTCGGTTCAGGGCCAGCAGGCCAATGGCATCCTGGGCTACTTCGGCCAGACAGACGGGCTCGTCATTGTGTTGATGGCTGCCGGCATGGGCGAAGCTCATCAGAGACTGGACGATGCGTGAGATGCGTTTGGTCTGTTCAAGTATCTGGCTGCTGATTTCGGTCAGTTCGCTATCGTCTTCGCGTTCCTCGCGCAGGTTCTGCGCCAGGCAGGCAATGCCGGTGACCGGGTTGCCGATTTCGTGAGCTACCCCTGCCGCCAGCCGCCCGATGCTGGCCAGGCGTTCGGAGTGCACCAGCTTGTCTTCGAGCATCTGGGTTTCCGTCAGGTCCTCGACCAGCAGCACCAGGCCGCTGTTACCCGGTGCCAGCGGCTCGTCAATGGCGGCTTTGTGCAGGTTGAGCCAGCGGGTCTGGCCATCAAGGGCCAGGTGCTGCTTGTGCAAGTGTTCGTCCGGCAGGTCGATAAAACCTTGCAGCAACTCGCGCCATGGATCGCCCAGGGTACCCAGGCGCGAACCCACCACGCGCTGGGCCGGGATGCCGGTCAACTCTTCCATGGCCTTGTTCCACATCAGGATCTCTTGATCCTTGGCCAGTGAACACACGCCCATCGGCAACTCTTGCAGGGTCTGGCGGTGATAACGGCGCAAGGCGTCAAGCTCGGCTGCCAGCCCGGTAAGGCGTGAGTGGTAGTCCTCAAGCCGGCTTTCGATAAAGTGAATGTCCTCGGTAACGTAGTTTTCGCCGCCGGACTTGTAGGGCAAAAAGGTTTCGACCATATCTTGTGCGACGCTGGGGCCCATCAGGCCGGAAAGGTTGGCCTCGATCCTGTCGCGCAGGCGTCGCAAGGCATAGGGGCGACGTTCATCGAAAGGCAGGAAAAGGTCACGCAGCGCCTGTTCGACTTCTTTTTGCGCCGCTTTGGCGCCCAGAGGTTTGGCCAGCTGAGTAGCGAACTCTTGCGGGGAGGCCGCGTGCAGCTCGCGACGTTGCGGGCGGCGTACGTTATCCACAGCACAGGCTTCGGCGGCACTGGCTTCTTCAGGGCTGGCGTTGGTGAACAGGGAAATCAGGGTGAACATCAGCACGTTGGCCGCCAGCGAGGCGATGGCTGCCATGTGCCAGCTGGTATCGTCCAGCACATAGATCATGTTCAACCACGGGATATAGAAGCCCTGGAAGTTGCCGATCAGCGGGAACAGCATGCTCGCCATCCACACCAGTATCCCGGCCAGCAGACCGGCAATAAAGCCACGTCGGTTGGCCGTCGGCCAGTACAGTACCGAGAGCACGCCCGGCAAAAACTGCAACGTGGCGACAAAGGCCACGATGCCGAGGTTGGCCAGATCCTGCTCGGCGCCCAGCAGCAGGTAGAAGCCGTAGCCGGCCATGATAATGGCAACGATCAGGGCGCGGCGGGTCCACTTCAGCCAGCGGTAGATATTACCTTCGGCGGGCGGTTGATAAAGCGGCAGCACCAGGTGGTTGAGGGCCATGCCCGAAAGCGCCAGGGTGGTGACGATAATCAGCCCGCTGGAGGCCGAAAGCCCGCCCACATAAGCCAGCAGCGCCAGGGGTTTGCTGTTGGCGGCAATACCGATACCGAGTGTGAAGTATTCCGGATTGGTGGTGGCGCCCAGCTTGAGGCCGGCCCACAGGATCAGCGGCACGGCCAGGCTCATCAGCAACAGGAACAGCGGCAGGCCCCAGCTGGCGCTGACCAGCCCGCGCGGGTTGAGGTTCTCGGTGAAGGTCATGTGATACATGTGCGGCATCACAATGGCCGAGGCGAAAAATACCAGCAGCAGGGTGCGCCATGGCCCTTCTTGAAGCGGTGTGTGCAGTGCGGCGAGGGCGGTCTGGTTCTGCAGCAGCCAGACTTCCAGCTGTTGCGGGCCATCGAACACGCCATAAAGCGCGTAAAGGCCCACACCGCCAATGGCGATCAGCTTGATCACCGACTCAAAGGCAATGGCGAATACCAGGCCTTCGTGTTTCTCACGGGTGGCGATATGCCGAGAGCCGAAGAAGATCGTAAACAGGGTGATCAGTGCGCAGAAGCTCAGGGCTACGCGGTGTTGCACCGGCTCGCGGGTGAGGATGCTGATGGAGTCGGCCACGGCCTGGATTTGCAGGGCCAATAGCGGTAACACGCCTATCAGCATGAAAATCGTGGTCAGGGCTCCGGCCCAGGTGCTGCGGAAGCGAAAGGCGAACAGGTCGGCCAGCGATGAGAGCTGGTAGGTGCGGGTGATTTTTAGAATGGGGTAAAGCAACACAGGCGCCAGCAGAAAAGCCCCGGAAACCCCAAGGTAGCTGGACAAAAAGCCGTAGCCATATTCGTAAGCCAGCCCCACTGTGCCGTAGAACGCCCAGGCACTGGCGTAAACGCCCAAAGACAGGGTGTAGGTCAGCGGGTGACGAATGATTGCGCGCGGGATCATGCCGCGTTCACTGATCCAGGCCACGCCAAACAGCACCAGCAGGTAGGCGGCGCTGATCAGGATCATCTGGGTCAGGCTAAAGCTCATCGGCATCTTTTTGGCTCTGCAGAATAAAGGTCACAACGATCAGAATCAGCCAGAGCAGATAGGGCCGGTACCAGGCGCCTGTCGCATCGATCCACCAATCCATGATGGCGGGAGAAAACAGGTAGATCCCGACAACCAGCAACAGGACCAATCGATAGATATACATCCCGCCCTCACTTTTACAGGCCGCATGCCCAAAAACGTGCGGCGATGGTAACGGATGGCTGGCAACCTGCAAGGGCTGTCAGCGTAATTGCGCCTCGGCGAGGGTCAGTGTGCGTGGGATATTGGCGGCGTTCCAGTGGGCAATGCCCCAATCCAGCACCTCACGCGGGGTAGCGTCGTTCAGGTGTTGCTCTGTTTTCTGACCCAGAGCACGCAAGGCCCGCAGCAGCAGCGGGGTGGCCTGCTTCGGGGTCAGGGGCGGTGAGCGATAGGATTTGCCGAGTTTGTGGCCATCAGGCTGCACGATCAGCGGCACATGCAGATAGCGCGGTTGTGACAAACCCAGCAACTCTTGCAGGTAAAGTTGGCGCGGGGTGGAGTCGAGCAGGTCGGCGCCACGCACGATATCGGTCACACCCTGGGCGGCATCATCGAGCACCACCGCCAATTGGTAGGCATAGAGGCCGTCGCGGCGACGAATCACGAAATCACCGACATCGCGCCCCAGGTGCTGGCGGAACTCGCCCTGAACCCGGTCGGTGAAGGCATATTCCAGTTCAGGGACGCGAATGCGGATGGCTGCGTTATCCATTGAGTGCCCGGCATTGCGGCAAAAGCCGGGGTAAATGCCGTTGTAACCTTCCAGCTGTTTGCGGGAACAGGTGCAGGCGTAGGCCAGGCCCATGCTGAACAGTTGGTTTAGCACGTGCGCATAGGCTTCGTGGCGCTCGCTTTGACGAACCAGTTCGCCGTCCCATTCAAAACCGTAGCGCTCAAGGGCATCGAGAATCGCGGCCTGGGCGCCGGGCATTTCCCGCGGCGGGTCGAGATCTTCCATGCGCAGCAGCCAGCGGCCACCCATGGAGCGGGCATCGAGGTATGACGCAAGGGCGGCGACCAGCGAGCCAAAATGCAGATGGCCACTGGGCGTTGGGGCGAAGCGCCCGATGTAGGAGGGTGCAGTCATGGGCGTGGGCCGATTTTTTGTGGGAGCGGGTTTGCTCGCGATGGGGCAACCCGGTTTTGAACCTTTGGCGCGGTGATGCTATCGCGAGCAAGCCCGCTCCCACGCAGGGCACTGAAATTTCACAAACAAAAATGGGGCGTTCGCACGCCCCATCTGGTCAAGTTGGCGATTACTTGCCGACTTGTTTTTCCTTGATTTCAGCCAAGGTCTTGCAGTCTACGCACATGTCGGCAGTAGGGCGGGCCTCGAGTCGACGGATACCGATTTCGACGCCGCAGGATTCGCACCAGCCATATTCTTCGTCTTCAATCAGTTGCAGCGTCTTGTCGATTTTCTTGATCAGCTTGCGCTCGCGATCGCGGGCGCGCAGTTCCAGGCTGAATTCTTCTTCCTGGCTCGCGCGGTCGGATGGGTCAGGAAAGTTTGCCGCTTCGTCTTTCATATGATCAACGGTGCGGTCGACTTCCTGCATCAAGTCCTGTTTCCACTTTTGCAGAATCTTGGTGAAGTGTTTACGCATGGGCTCGCCCATGTACTCTTCACCCTTCTTTTCAACGTAGGGTTCGAAGCCGCTAAGTTGAGTATTCTGTTGCTTTGCTTGTGTGGGCATGAAATGGACCGCCTCTCATTCTTCTAATCCATTGCGCAGGATTGCAACATCACCGACACCTGCCGGCCCTGCGGCTGCAAGCGGGCGAACTTACCAGATCAAATCGGGCTGCGCTACTCCCGCATGTCCAGCCCGTTCTCAGGGTATGTGTGCAGAGCCTGTGGTGCTTGAGATTAGTGGCTAATTAATAATTTTAGTCGAGCTATGACTAAAGGCCGGGTTGTTTGGTTCTATCGGCAAGTGGGCTAAGACCGTAATTAGCTCTCTCTTATAGCACTGCTTGGGTAGAATCGGCTTTTTGCTTACCCAGGAAGGCAGGCTCATGGCTCAGTCATACAGTGCGCGCAGCCGCGCAATCGAACCGTTCCACGTGATGGCGTTGTTGGCGCGGGCCAATGAGTTGCAGGCTGCCGGGCACGATGTGATTCACCTGGAAATCGGCGAGCCGGACTTCACCACGGCCGAGCCGATCATTGCTGCCGGCCAGGCTGCCCTGGCCGCCGGCAAAACCCGTTATACCGCCGCCCGTGGCCTGCCGGAACTGCGTGAAGCGATCAGCGGGTTTTACCGGCAGCGCTATGGCTTGAATATCGACCCCGGGCGAATTCTTATAACGCCCGGTGGTTCTGGTGCCCTGTTACTGGCTTCCAGCCTGCTGGTTGATCCGGGTAAACATTGGTTGCTAGCAGACCCAGGCTACCCATGTAACCGACATTTCCTGCGTTTGGTAGAGGGGGCGGCCCAACTGGTGCCTGTAGGCCCCGATGTGCGCTATCAACTCACAGCCGAACTGGTCGAACGCCACTGGAACCAGGACAGCGTAGGCGCGTTGGTGGCGTCCCCGGCCAATCCGACCGGCACACTGTTGAGTCGTGACGAACTGGCAGCCCTGTCTGCAGCGGTCAAGGCCCGCAATGGGCATCTGGTGGTGGATGAGATCTATCACGGCCTGACCTATGGCTGTGATGCGGCGAGTGTGCTGGAAGTTGATGACAGCGCGTTTGTGCTTAATAGTTTTTCCAAGTATTTCGGCATGACCGGCTGGCGCCTGGGCTGGCTGGTGGCGCCGCCAGAGGCAGTGGCCGACCTGGAGAAACTCGCACAGAATCTCTATATCAGCGCGCCAAGCATGGCCCAGTACGCAGCATTGGCCTGCTTCGAACCGCAGACCCTGGCGATTCTGGAAGAGCGTCGGGCCGAGTTTGGCCGTCGTCGCGATTTCCTGTTGCCGGCCTTGCGCGAGCTGGGCTTTGGCATTGCGGTTGAGCCTGAAGGTGCGTTTTACCTGTATGCCGACATCAGCGCGTTTGGCGGTGATGCCTTCGCGTTTTGTCAGCATTTTCTGGAAACCCAGCACATTGCCTTTACCCCAGGCCTGGATTTCGGCCGTTACAAATCCGGGCATCACGTACGCTTTGCCTATACCCAAAATTTGCCACGCCTGCAGGAAGCTGTTGAGCGGATTGCCCGTGGCCTCAAGAGCTGGAAGGGCTGATGCGTTTTTCACCTGAACTGGAAGAAGGGCGCCTGATCAAGCGCTATAAGCGCTTTTTGGCGGATATCGAAACCAGCGCTGGCGAGTTGATGACCATCCACTGCCCGAACACCGGTTCCATGCTCAATTGCATGGTCGAGGGTGGTCAGGTGTGGTTCAGTCGTTCCAACGACCCCAAGCGCAAGTTGCCGGGTACCTGGGAAATCAGCCAAACCCCGCAAGGACGGCTGGCGTGCGTGAACACCGGGCGCGCCAATCACTTGATCGAAGAGGCGCTGCTGGCCGGGGTGATTACCGAGCTGGAGGGTTTTACCGCGCTCAAGCGCGAGGTCCCTTACGGGCAGGAAAAAAGTCGCATCGATTTTCGCCTTGAGTACCCGCAGGGCTTTGCCTATGTTGAGGTCAAGAGTGTCACCCTGGGGTTTGACGGTTCCCGTGTCGCGGCATTTCCGGATGCCGTGACCCAGCGTGGCGCCAAGCATCTGCGCGAGCTGGCGACCCTGGCGAAGGAAGGCGTGCGTGCAGTGCAGTTGTATTGCGTCAACCTGACGGGGATCGATGCGGTGCGTCCGGCTGAAGAAATCGACCCGGGTTATGCCGCTGCCCTGCGCGAGGCTGTGGCGGCCGGGGTGCAGGTGCTGGCATATGGGGTCAGTCTGACATCGGATGCTGTAGTGGTTGATCGCCGTCTAGACGTCATCCTCTGAGGCTTGCGGTGTAATCCAGATCCCTTGGCTGTCTTCACGGCAGTCGAGGGCTGTCAGAAATTGTCCCGCGCAGGGCCCGGCCACGCATTCCCCGCTTTCGATCAGGAACAATGCTGCGTGGGTTGAACACTGGATCAGGCTGGCGCTGGGGTCGAGAAACTGGTCGGGTTGCCATTCCAGTGCCACCCCGCGATGGGGGCAGCGGTTTTTGTAGGCATACACCCGGCCCTCCCGGCGAGTAATCAGCAGCCGCACTTCATCCAGCTCAAAGCCACGGCTGGTACCTTCGCTCAGTGCGTGCGATGAGCATAAAAACTTCATGACAATCCTTAATAACAGCTAAACGGTTGAGTCGATGACGCGTTTCTGAGCGGGTTAACAGGTTGACGTGCAAATGCAAACAATTATCAAATGGCGGCTTGCTCTGCATGTGCTGTTTTCACAGCGTGAAAATTGTGAGCCCTCTTTATTCAAGGAAAGCCTCTGTATGCGCCTGAGTACCCGCCTGATTACATTCTGTGCAGGCCTTATGATCAGTCATGTCAGCCTGGCTGGCGAGTTGCCACAACGTTGGGTCAGCGCCGGAGGAGCGCTTTCGGAGTGGGTCAGCGTATTGGGTGCGGAGTCTAAATTGGTTGGGGTCGATACCACCAGCCAGCATCCTGAATCACTCAAGTCGCTGCCCAGTATCGGTTACCAGCGCCAACTCTCGGCAGAAGGTGTCCTGAGCCTGAAGCCGGATGTGCTGATCGGCACTGAAGAAATGGGCCCGGCCGCGGTGTTGTTGCAGATTCGCGGTGCCGGTGTGCCGGTGGAGATGTTTTCGGCCCAGGCAGACCTTGCCAGCCTTGAGGGCACCTTGCAGCATTTGGGGCGCCTGCTGGGGGATGAGGCGCAGGCAGCGCAAGTGTTCAAGGACTACCAGCAGCAACTGGAAGAGCATCAACAGCAGGTCAAGGCCGCACAAGCCAGTCATCAGGCACCCGGGGTATTGCTGCTGTTGGGCCATGCCGGTGGTAAACCGATGATTGCTGGCAAAGATACGGCGGCGGACTGGCTGCTGACGCAAGCGGGGGGACATAACCTGGCGACCCACAGCGGTTACAAGCCGTTTTCGGTGGAAGCGCTGGCGGGGCTCAACCCTGAAGTGCTGGTATTTGCCGATCGCAGCCTGAACGGTGAGGCGGCGCGCAAAGCGCTTATGAAAGAAAACCCGGTATTGGCATCTATACGCGCCGCTAAAAATGGCCGTGTCTATGAGCTGGACCCGACGCTGCTGGTGGGTGGCCTGGGGCCGCGTCTGCCGGAACGTCTGAAGCAACTGACGGCTGAGTTCTATCCCGCGGCTCCGGTCAGCCAATGAGGACGTTGGTTAAACCCCGGGCCCTGTTTACAGGTTTGAGCGCGTTGTGCCTGTTGTCGATCTGGCTGTCGCTGGCACTGGGGCCGGTGAGCCTGCCGTTGTTTGACACCTTGCGCGCGGCACTGCGCCTGATCGGGGTGCCGATTGCGGGTGAAGGCCTGGAGCAGGCCGAATTGATCCTGGGGCAGATCCGCTTGCCGCGAACCTTGTTGGGGCTGGCGGTGGGTGGCGTGCTGGCGCTCTCAGGTGTAGCCATGCAGGGGTTGTTTCGCAACCCGCTGGCCGATCCGGGGTTGGTCGGCGTATCCAGTGGCGCCGCCCTCGGGGCGGCGATCGCGATTGTCGGCGGGGCTGCTTTTGGCGGGTTGCCGGAAGTGATGGGCCCGTACCTGCTGTCGCTGTGTGCGTTTATCGGTGGTTTGGGGGTGACGGCGCTGGTGTATCGGTTGGGCCGGCGCAACGGTCAGACCAATGTGGCGGTGATGTTGCTTGCGGGCATTGCCCTGACAGCCTTGGCTGGTTCTGCTGTGGGTTTGTTTACCTATCTCGCCGATGACGCGACCTTGCGCACTCTGACATTCTGGAACCTGGGCAGTCTCAATGGCGCCAGCTATGCACGGCTGTGGCCACTGTTGATTGTGACGGTGGGGGTCGCACTGTGGCTGCCCCGGCGGGCGAACGCGCTCAATGCACTGCTGTTGGGGGAATCCGAAGCCAATCACCTGGGCATCGACGTTGAAGGCCTGAAGCGCGAACTGGTGTTCTGCACGGCCCTGGGGGTGGGGGCCGCTGTGGCAGCGGCAGGCATGATTGGCTTTATCGGGCTGGTGGTGCCGCATCTGGTACGACTGCTGGCGGGGCCTGATCACCGGGTGCTGTTGCCTGCTTCGGTACTGGCGGGGGCCACCTTGTTGCTGTTTGCCGACTTGATCGCTCGCCTGGCGCTGGCGCCAGCCGAACTGCCCATCGGGATTGTTACTGCGTTTCTCGGTGCGCCTTTCTTCCTGTATTTGCTGATGCGAGGACGCCACTGATGCTGCGTACGGAAAACCTGCAGATCCGTCGCGATCAGAAAATCGTGCTGGCGGATGTCACCCTTGATGTACGCCCGGGGGAAGTACTGGGTGTGCTAGGCCCCAATGGCGCGGGTAAAAGTACCCTGCTGGCGGCCTTGTGCGGGGAGCTGGCGCCGAGTGGCGGGCAGGTCTGGCTGGATGAGCTGGCCTTGAGCCACTGGAAGGGCGCGCAGCGGGCACAACGCCTCGCTGTCCTGCCGCAAACCTCGACCCTGGATTTTGCCTTTCGCGTTGAAGAAGTGGTGGGCATGGGCCGACTGCCTCATCAGACGGGTCGCACTCGCGACGCCGAAATAATCCATGAGGCATTGCAGGCCGCCGATGTTGAGCATCTTGCGGGGCGCAGCTACCTGGCCTTATCGGGGGGCGAGCGTCAGCGTGTGCATCTGGCACGGGTACTGGCGCAATTATGGCCGGGGCAAAACGGGCAGACCCTGTTGCTTGATGAACCCACTTCAATGCTCGACCCCTTGCATCAGCACACCACGCTCAAGGCCATTCGGGCATTTGCTGATCGCGGCGCCGCGGTGTTGATCATCCTGCATGACCTTAACCTGGCGGCGCGTTACTGTGACCGCTTGCTCTTGCTGGAACAGGGGCGCCCACGGGCTCTGGATTGCCCGCAAGTGGTATTGCAGCCGGATGAACTCAAGGCCGTGTTTGGGCTCGATGTTTTAGTGCAGCCGCACCCGGAGCTGGGTTGCCCGATGGTAATTGCTCGCTGAGCAGCCGCCCAAGCACTTTTCCACAGGCAAAAAAAGACCCGGCAAGAGCCGGGTCAAATAACCGTGATTAGCCTGATGAGGAGATTTTCTGAGAGTCCGAACCAAGGGCCTTTCAGAAGATCGACTGGTCTCGCGACCAGATGGCGTAATCATAACAATTCTCATTACCAAGTCAACAACTGTTTTTTACCGTTCATCGTGTTCGTTGCCAGCCTGCCGTATCAGGCCTTTTTCAGTGTGGCCAGATGCTCGACTTGCTGATTGAGGGCCTCTTTGCGTTCTGCAGGAATATCGTTCCAGTGAACATCCAGCAGGGCACCTTCGATAGCATATAAAAGTACTTTGGAGGCTCTGAACCCTCGGGCCTTCACCGCCCGGTAGGCATCCACCGCGCCCAGGCGCTTCAAGTCCGCGGCACTGTGAATGCCAACAGCGTGCAGCCATTGTGAAGAGGTCTTGCCAAGATTTTTCAAATGCTGGAGTTCATCGTTCATCAGCTCTCCTTGCGACGGCGTGAGCTCAGCGTTTACGGGGTATGTTGACTCTATTGAGTGTAGCGCTCAGTAGGAAATTCGTAGTCCGTTAGTCGGTTTTGGAACAAGGCGGAGTTGGAATTGAGCGAATGTGCTGTAGTAAGGCGCAAATCAGTTCCCTGGACCCAAGAGGGTAGAGCGCCCATGACCATTCAATCGACCTTGGCGACTGTGAAACGCCAGCGCCGGAGCTGATGTCGTATTTGTGTTAACGGGCGATGTTACGCAGGTAAACGCCGTGAAACCGTTGCGGTTCCACGGCGAACATGGACCTTACAGGCCCGGCAAGCGCTGGCGAATGTCGGCAATCAGAGTGTCGAGGCTTTTGCTGTTGTGGGTTTCAACACGCTTGCTGCGCAGGATCTCATCAGCGCCCAGCGCTTCGCGGCTGGCTTGCTGAGCTTTGACTACTTCCAGGGTGGCGTCAGACGGGTCGGTACCCACGGACTTGCGATGGGCCAGCCAGCCTTCGATCACGGCGTCCGGGGCGGTGCAGTCAAGGATCAGGCAAGGAACACCTGTCGCTTCGGCCACTTTGGCGGCCGCATCGCGCTGCTCACGCTTGAGGTAGGTGGCATCGATCACCACCGGGAAGCCTGCACGCAGGACGATGCCGGCCAGTTCATGCAGTTTATTGTAGGTAGCTACGCTGGCGTCGGCGTTGTAGATGCCATCGCCGACTGCGTTTTCTGCCGTCTGCTGACCGAACAGTTGCTTGCGGATGACGTCTGAGCGCAGGCGAATCGCCCCCAAAGCTTCAACCAGTCGCATGGCTACCGAGCTTTTACCTACAGCCGAAACACCGTGCGTAATGGTCAGAAAACGTGAAGGAATCGTGCTGTAGCTCTCTGCCAGGTTCGCGTAGTTGCGGTATTGACGCAGAGTGGCTGCGCGCTGCACCGGGCTGGCTTCGGCAGGCATGCTGAACAGGCTGACTTTGGCGCGAACCAGTGCGCGGTAGGCCTTGTAGAAGTTCAGCAGCTCCAGGCCCTGATAATCACCGGTCAGTTCCAGGTACTGGCTGACGAAACGGCGGGCCAGGCATTTCAGACCGCGGTCTTCGAGGTCCATCGCCAGGAAGGCGGTATCGGCGTAGACGTCGGTGAAGCGGAACGGTTCGTTGAACTCGATGCAGTCGAAAATCACTACTTTGCCGTCAATCATCGTGGCATTGCCCAGGTGAATGTCACCGTGGCATTCGCGAATGAAGCCTTGGGCCTTGCGCTGTTCGAACAGCGGCTTGAGGCGGGTGAAGCTGGCCTCTGCCCAGGCCTGGAGTGCTTCCAGTTGCAACAGGTCGGCTTTGTCCGAAAGGAACGGGCGAATTTGTTCGAAGTTCTGACGAACCGGGTCCATTACCGCCTCAGGCGTGCCCTGGTAGTGCGCAGCAGGCACATGGGGCGCCTGCATGTGGAAGCGGGCGATCTGCTGGGCCATTTCGTCGACATGGCCGGCATTCAGTTCGCCATTGGCTTGCAGTGTGCTCAGCAGCTGGCTTTGCGGGAACTGGCGCATTTTCAACGCGTATTCAATGGCCGGGCCTTCACCACCGAATGCTGGTACGTCGGCGCTGCCGGTGATCGGCAGCACGTCCAGGTACAGGCCTTCGGTCAGGCGCTGGTTGAGACGCAACTCTTCATTGCAGAAGTGTTCACGGCCACTGAGTTCGGTGAAGTCAAGAAAGCCGAAGTTGACCGGTTTCTTCAATTTATAGGCATACGGCCCGGTAAGGATGACCCAGGAGATATGCGTCTCGATAACCTGAAATCCTTCGACTTCATGGGGATAGAGGTCCGGGTTTTGCAGGGCGGCAATCAGGTTCTGGCTCACGGTTGATCCTTCAAGGTCGGGAATATTCGATGCGCCATTATGGCGGCTGGCAGCGGGAGTGCAAACCGCCGGGCTGCGCATGATGAACATGAATAAAGTGCGTATAATCTCGCGCCATGACTCGTACCCGATCTCCTCGTTCCCGTTCCAAACGTCCCTCTGGCGGCCTCAGGCCCTGGCTGGGCTGGGCAATCAAGCTCAGTCTGGTCGGCCTGGTGGTGCTGGCAGGTTTTGCCGTCTATCTGGATGCCATCGTTCAGGAGAAATTCTCCGGAAAGCGCTGGACCATCCCGGCCAAGGTGTATGCGCGCCCGCTGGAGCTGTTCGTCGGCCAGAAGCTGAGCAAGAACGACTTCCTCACCGAGCTCGATGCGCTGGGTTATCGCCGTGAAAGCGTGGCCAACGGCCCGGGCGCGGCATCCGTCAATGGCAACACGGTTGACCTCAATACCCGTGGCTTTCAGTTTTATGAAGGTGCCGAGCAGGCGCAGCCGGTGCGGGTAAGATTTTCTGGCGACTATGTTGCCGAGCTTTCCTCGATCAATGGTTCCAAACTGCCGGTGGTGCGCCTTGAGCCGCTGCTGATTGGCGGCATGTACCCGAAAAACCTTGAAGACCGGATCCTGATCAATATCGATCAGGTACCGCCGTTTCTGCTGGAAACCCTGGTCACCGTCGAGGACAGGGACTTCTATCACCATTTCGGGGTGTCGCCCAAGTCGATTGCACGCGCCATGTGGGTCAATACCTCGGCCGGGCAAATGCGCCAGGGCGGCAGTACCTTGACCCAGCAACTGGTCAAGAACTTCTACCTGACCAACGAACGCAGCCTGAGCCGCAAGCTGACCGAAGCAATGATGGCGCTGCTGCTTGAGTTGCACTATGACAAGCGCGAAATCCTTGAGGCGTACCTCAACGAGGTGTTTGTCGGCCAGGACGGTCAACGCGCGGTGCACGGTTTCGGTCTGGCCAGCCAGTTCTTCTTCAGCCAGCCGCTGGCCGAGCTCAAGTTGCACCAGGTAGCACTGCTGGTCGGTATGGTTAAAGGGCCCTCGGCCTATAACCCGCGGCGTTACCCCGAGCGTGCGCTTGTACGACGTAATCTGGTGCTCGACCTGCTCGAGCAGCAAGGTGTTGCAACGCCCGAGCAAGTGGCTGCAGCGAAAAAAATGCCTTTGGGCGTGACCAAGCGTGGCAGTCTGGCAGACAGCTCGTTCCCGGGGTTCCTGGATCTGGTCAAGCGTCAGCTGCGTGAAGACTACCGCGACGAAGACTTGACCGAAGAAGGGCTGCGAATCTTCACCAGCTTCGACCCGATCCTGCAGATGAAGTCCGAAGCTGCGGTGGGCGAGACCTTCAAGCGTCTGGCCGGGCGCAAGGGCGCGGATGAAGTGGAAGCCGCCATGGTGGTGACCAACCCTGAAACCGGCGAAGTCCAGGCACTGATCGGCAGTCGTGCGCCAGGCTACGCAGGTTTCAACCGTGCACTGGATGCGGTGCGACCGATTGGCTCGATGATCAAGCCTGCGGTCTATCTCACAGCACTTGAGCGGCCGAGCAAGTACACGCTGACCAGTTGGCTGTCGGATGAGCCATTGTCGATCAAAGGCGCTGATGGTCAGATCTGGAAGCCTCAGAACTATGACCGCCGCTCTCACGGTACGATTTTCCTCTATCAGTCCATGATGAACTCCTACAACCTCGGTACGGTAAGGCTGGGGCAGGAAGTCGGCGTGCCTAATGTACTCAAGACCCTGGCGCGACTGGGTGTGGAGCGCGAGTTTCCGGCATTCCCGTCCATGTTGCTGGGGGCTGGTGCCTTGAGCCCGATGGAAGTGGCGACCATGTACCAGACCTTGGCCAACGGCGGCTTCAATACGCCGATGCGCGGCATTCGCAGCGTGCTGACAGCCGAAGGCGAGCCGCTCAAACGTTACCCGTTCCAGATCCAGCAACGCTTTGATCCGGGCTCGATCTTTCTGATCCAGAACGCCATGCAGCATGTGATGCGCGAAGGTACGGGGCGCTCGGTTTATAACGTGCTGCCCAAGAGTCTCGCGTTGGCGGGCAAGACCGGCACCAGTAACGATTCCCGTGACAGCTGGTTTGCCGGCTTTAGCCAGGACTTGCTGGCAGTGGTCTGGCTGGGGCGCGATGACAACGGCAAAACCCCGTTCACGGGGGCAACCGGTGCCTTGCAGGTGTGGACCAGCTTTATGAAGAAGGCTGACCCGCTGCCGCTCGACATGCCTCAGCCCGATAACATTGTGCAGGCCTGGATTGATCCGCATACCGGTCAAGGATCGGATGCCGGCTGCCCTGGCGCGGTACAGATGCCGTATATTCGCGGCAGTGAACCGCCAGCTGGTGCCAGTTGTGGTGGGCAAGAGCCCGCCACCGGTGAAGCCGTGATGGATTGGGTCAAGGGCTGGTTGAATTAAGCAAAGAGGGTATGACGTGAATAAGTTGTGGATTGCGGCTGTTTCAGCCCTGGCTTTGCTCAATGGTTGTGCCAGCGTGCCGCAGGGGTCCATCCCTGTGGTCGATTCTGGTGTTGCGGTGTCGAATAACGAGCGTGTTTCGGCCCAGCGTACGGCGGGGAATTATCCACAGGCCACTGCGCCGCGTGCCGCTCAGGCACGTACGATTACCGAGGAATCGGGGGTTGTGGTGATGATTCCGGGCGGCGCGGCCAGTGTGTCGACGCCGATCAGCACCCAGCCATTTACGCCGGGGCCGATCACCCCCGGCCCTGCCGCAGCCCCCATCAGCACGGGTAGCTACACACCGGGCGCGGCCTACAGTGCCCCGACGGCCATTACCCCCAGCGGCATTCCGTCGAACAGCGGCGGCCTGGCTGCCGACGAGCAACTGGATGGCCCGGTGCTGGCGCTGCTTACCACCGCTCAGCAACAACAGGCGAGCGGCGACTTGAACGGCGCTTCATCGAGCCTTGAACGTGCCCAGCGCGTGGCCCCTCGTGAGCCTCAGGTGCTTTATCGTCTGGCTCAGGTGCGTATGGCCCAGGGCGATGCCGCCCAGGCTGAGCAGTTTGCCCGCCGCGGTTTGACGTTCGCCAGCGGTCGTCCGGATTTGCAGGCGAGCTTGTGGGGTTTGATTGCCCAGGCCCGTGAGAAACAAGGTGATGCCGCTGGCGCTGCATTGGCCCGTCAAAAAGCCAAGGTGAGCCTCTGATGGTCATGGATGCACGCACATCTGAAGTTGCCGGGTTCCTGCTGCTGATCGAACACGAAATGCGCACCCAGGGCTTGTGGAGTGACAAGGTCCCGACCGAACACGACCTTTCCAGCCTGGAGCCGTTCAGTGTCGATCGCCTGGATTTTGAGCAATGGGTGCAGTGGATCTTCCTGCCGAAGATGAAAACCATCGTCGAACGGGGGCAGCCTCTGCCCAGTGTCTCGGGTATTTGGCATATGGCTGAGCATGTGTTTGCCCAGCGTCGTGGCAACTGGAAACCCTTGCTCAAGCATTTCCAAGACTTTGACCACCTGATCAGCCCTGCCTCCTGAGGTCATGGCTGCCAGTTTTTACTGGCAGCCATCCATTTTCTTGTTGGCTTCTGTCATTTTGCGCGTTTTTTTGTGCGTTCCTGTCGATTTATGCAAATAAATTGAATTGATGGCTTGACTTGGACAGGCCTAATGACAAGAATCGAACTCCCGCTGTAGAGGGGCTGCCAGAAGCAGGCTCTCTCAGCAGATCATGAGGCGCACACCCGCGCCGACCTGTTACACCCGCAACGCGTTACCTCGCGCTGGGTGGGAAACCCCCGCAATACTTGGGGAGTTCCCAATACTTGCTCAGTCAGTGCTGACGTAGTCGGCGACCACCGTCGCTCATGCTCTGCTGAAAAGTAAACCTATTAAGACCCGTTCGTATTTTTGTGGACGGTATTCTGGCGTTTTAGAGGTGAACAACGTGGAGCTTTTGTCTGGTGGTGAGATGCTCGTCCGCTTTTTGCGCGACGAAGGTGTCAAATATATCTACGGGTACCCAGGTGGTGCTCTCCTGCATGTCTACGACGCACTGTTCAAAGAGCCGGAAGTTACCCACATCCTGGTTCGTCATGAACAAGCTGCAACCCATATGGCTGACGGCTACGCCCGTGCCACCGGTAAAGCCGGTGTAGTACTAGTGACTTCCGGGCCGGGTGCTACCAACGCCATCACCGGTATTGCCACTGCCTACATGGACTCCATTCCGATGGTGATCATTTCGGGTCAGGTGCCTAGTACCATGGTCGGAACTGATGCCTTCCAGGAAACCGACATGATCGGTATCTCCCGGCCCATCGTGAAGCACAGCTTCATGATCAAGCATGCTTCGGAAATCCCGGAAGTCATGAAAAAGGCGTTCTACCTGGCGCAATCCGGCCGTCCTGGTCCGGTCGTGGTCGATATCCCGAAAGACATGACCAACCCGGCCGAAAAATTCGAATACGTTTTCCCGAAAAAAGCCAAGCTGCGCTCCTACAGCCCGGCCTTGCGTGGCCACTCCGGCCAGATCCGCAAGGCGGCAGAGATGCTGCTGGCGGCCAGGCGCCCTGTGCTTTACGCAGGCGGCGGGGTTATTTTGGGCGGTGGCTCGGAGCCACTGACCGAGCTGGCAAAAATGCTCAACGTGCCCGTGACCAATACGCTGATGGGCCTGGGTGCATACCCTGGCACCGACCGTCAGTTTATCGGCATGCTTGGCATGCATGGCAGCTTCACGGCCAACATGGCGATGCACAACGCAGACGTGATCCTTGCGGTAGGTGCACGCTTCGATGACCGGGTCATCAACGGCCCGTCCAAGTTCTGCCCGAATGCCAAGATCATCCATATCGATATCGACCCGGCGTCCATCTCCAAAACCATCAAGGCGGACGTGCCGATCGTAGGCCCTGTTGAGAGCGTGCTGACCGAAATGGTCGCCATCCTCAAGGACATCGGCGACAAGCCAAACCCGGAAGCGGTTGCCAGCTGGTGGAAGCAAATCGACGAGTGGCGCGGAGACGGTGACCTGTTCCCTTACAACAAGGGCGACGGCAGCCAGATCAAGCCTCAGGCTGTTATCGAGATGCTCTGCGAAGTGACCAAGGGCGATGCCTATGTAACGTCCGATGTGGGGCAGCACCAGATGTTCGCGGCCCAGTACTACCGCTTCAATAAGCCCAACCGCTGGATCAACTCCGGAGGCTTGGGCACCATGGGCTTCGGTTTCCCGGCTGCGATGGGGGTAAAACTGAGCTTCCCTGATGCTGACGTTGCCTGCGTGACAGGCGAGGGCAGTATTCAGATGAACATTCAGGAATTGTCCACCTGTCTGCAGTACGGCTTGCCCGTCAAAATCGTCAGCCTCAACAACGGAGTGCTGGGGATGGTGCGTCAGTGGCAGGACATGAACTACGGCAGTCGTCACTCCCATTCGTATATGGAATCGCTGCCTGATTTCGTCAAGCTGGCTGAAGCTTACGGGCATGTAGGTATCCGGATCACCGATCTGAAAGACCTCAAGCCGAAAATGGAAGAAGCCTTTGCCATGAAGGATCGCCTGGTGTTCCTGGATATTCAGGTCGATACCAGTGAGCACGTTTATCCGATGCAGATCAAAGATGGCTCCATGCGCGACATGTGGCTGAGCAAGACGGAGCGTACTTAATCATGCGGCACATTATTTCCTTGCTTCTTGAAAACGAACCGGGCGCATTGTCTCGCGTTGTCGGGCTTTTTTCGCAACGCAACTACAACATCGAAAGCCTGACCGTGGCACCAACAGAAGACCCGACCCTGTCGCGTCTGACCCTGACCACGGTGGGGCATGATGAAGTGATCGAGCAGATCACCAAAAACCTGAACAAGCTGATCGAAGTGGTCAAGCTGGTGGATCTGTCGGAAAGCGCTCACATCGAGCGCGAACTGATGTTGGTCAAGGTCAAGGCAACGGGTGCACAGCGCGCAGAAATCAAACGCACCACGGATATTTTCCGTGGGCAGATCGTTGATGTCAGCGCCAGTGTGTATACCGTGCAGTTGACAGGCACCAGTGAGAAGCTCGACAGTTTCATTCAGTCGATTGGAACCGCCTCGATCCTGGAAACAGTTCGCAGTGGCGTCACCGGGATTGCCCGTGGCGACAAAGTACTCAGCATCTAAAACTAACAAGTGCTAATTGGCCTGAATGGCCTGGATATAAGGGAAAATCATGAAAGTTTATTACGACAAAGACTGCGACCTTTCGATCATCCAGGGCAAAAAAGTAGCCATCATCGGTTACGGCTCCCAGGGTCACGCTCAAGCCTGCAACCTGAAAGATTCCGGCGTTGACGTTACCGTTGGCCTGCGCAAGGGTTCGGCCACTGTCGCCAAGGCTGAAGCTCATGGCCTGAAAGTAACTGACGTTGCCAGCGCTGTTGCCGCTGCGGACCTGGTCATGATTCTGACCCCGGACGAGTTCCAGTCCGCGCTGTACAAAAATGAAATCGAACCGAACATCAAGAAGGGCGCCACCCTGGCCTTCTCCCACGGTTTCGCGATTCACTACAACCAGGTTGTGCCGCGTGCCGACCTCGACGTGATCATGATCGCGCCAAAAGCGCCAGGTCACACCGTTCGTTCCGAGTTCGTACGTGGCGGCGGCATCCCTGACCTGATCGCTATCTACCAGGATGCGTCGGGCAACGCCAAGAACCTGGCCCTGTCTTATGCTTCGGGTGTAGGCGGCGGTCGTACCGGCATCATCGAAACCACGTTCAAGGACGAAACCGAAACCGACCTGTTCGGCGAGCAGGCAGTTCTGTGTGGCGGTACTGTTGAACTGGTTAAGGCTGGCTTTGAAACTCTGGTTGAAGCCGGTTACGCGCCAGAAATGGCTTACTTCGAGTGCCTGCACGAATTGAAGTTGATCGTTGACCTCATGTACGAAGGCGGTATCGCCAACATGAACTACTCGATCTCCAACAACGCCGAATACGGCGAGTACGTGACTGGCCCTGAGGTCATCAACGCTGAATCCCGTCAGGCAATGCGTAACGCTCTGAAACGCATCCAGGACGGTGAATACGCGAAAATGTTCATCAGTGAGGGTGCTACCGGCTACCCTTCGATGACTGCCAAGCGTCGCAACAACGCCGCTCACGGTATCGAAGTCATTGGCGGGCAACTGCGCTCGATGATGCCTTGGATCGGCGCCAACAAAATCGTTGACCAGGCAAAGAACTAAGTTCCCAGCCTGTAGAGAAAACGCGGCCTAGGCCGCGTTTTTTCGTTTAAGCGGCGGCTTCTGGTATAAAGCAGGATCGTTTGCGGGTGCGTGTTGGCCCCAAGCTTCTACCGAAACTTTCCATATCGTTGCAAGGTAATGTCCATGAGCGAACGTCCCGAAGAGCCAAAAGCGGCTTCAGACGCCGATAGCCTGCTGCCTATCGATGAGCATGTCGAAGAAGGGCATGACGCCGAAGGCCGAAAAGTCCGGCATCGTGGTATCTATCTGCTGCCGAACCTTTTCACCACTGCGAACCTGTTCGCCGGTTTTTACTCCATCATCAGTTCCATGAGTGCGCAAAGTGCCATGAGTGCGGGTGATGCTGCTGGGGCCAGCAAATACTTTGCCTTTGCAGCCATCGCCATTTTTGTCGCCATGGTGCTCGACGGCCTTGATGGCCGTGTAGCCCGCATGACCAATACCGAAAGTGCCTTTGGTGCCGAGTACGATTCCTTGTCGGACATGGTTGCCTTTGGTGTTGCCCCTGCGTTGCTGGCTTTTGGCTGGGCACTGGGGGACATGGGCAAGGTCGGCTGGATGGTTGCCTTCATCTATGTTGCGGGCGCAGCGTTGCGTCTGGCGCGTTTCAATACCCAGGTAGGTACAGCGGACAAACGCTACTTTATCGGCCTGGCCAGCCCGGCGGCGGCTGGTGTGGTGGCGGGTATCGTATGGGCATTCAGTGATTACGGTATCCAGGGTTCGAAAATGTCGTTCCTGGTTGCCTTGCTCGTTGCGGCAGCCGGCATGCTGATGGTCAGCAATATCAAGTACAACAGCTTCAAGGAACTGGACTTGAAAGGGCGTGTTCCTTTTGTGGCGATTCTGGCTGTGGTGCTGGTCTTCGCGGTTGTGTTCAGCGATCCGCCGCGCATTCTGTTGCTGGCCTTCCTGGCATATGCGGCATCGGGGCCGATCCAGTACTTGCTGCGTTTGCGTCGTAACAAAAACGCCGAGTGATGTAATTTCTCCCATACTCCGTAGTCTATTGGTGCATCAGCCCTCCAATACTGCGGAGTTGTCATGCTCATCAAGCTGCCTAAAGCGTCCGACTGCAAAGAGTCGGACGTTACGCCTGAATCCTTCTATTTATCCCGTCGTGCATTGTTGGGCAGTTCGCTTGCCGGATTGGCTGTGGGCGCGCTTCCACGTTTGGCCAGTGCCGAAGATGCGGTGCGCTATGCAGATGTTGAACCGGGCAAGGCTCCAGCCTGGTTTGCCGACAAGCTAGCGCAAACCAAATGGCAGGCCGTCACGGTAAAGGGGGAGGCGATCACGCCTTTCAAGGATGCGACCCATTACAACAACTTCTATGAGTTCGGCACTGACAAGGGGGATCCGGCGCAAAATGCTGGTGCCTTGAAAACCGAGCCCTGGACTGTGGTAGTCGACGGGGAGGTGGGCAAACCGGGTCGTTACGCGCTGGAAGACTTCATGAAGCCTTATCAGTTGGAGGAGCGGATTTATCGTCTGCGTTGTGTAGAGGCCTGGTCGATGGTGATCCCGTGGATGGGATTTCCCATTTCGGCATTGCTCAAGCAGGTGGAGCCAACCTCCAAAGCCAGGTACATCCGTTTTGAAACATTGCAGGATCCTAAGGTCATGCCGGGGCAGCGTTCGGGTTTTGCATTGATTGACTGGCCGTATGTAGAAGGGTTACGGCTGGATGAGGCGATGAATCCGTTGGCGATTTTGGCGGTGGGCATGTATGGCCGCGAATTGCCCAATCAAAATGGCGCGCCGCTACGGTTGGTGGTGCCCTGGAAGTATGGTTTCAAAAGCGTGAAATCCATCGTGCGTATCAGTCTGGTCGAGGATCAGCCAAAAACCACCTGGCAAAGCATTGCTGCGGATGAGTACGGCTTCTATGCCAACGTGAATCCGCAAGTTGATCATCCGCGTTGGACACAGGCGCGAGAGCGACGCTTGCCGAGCGGTCTGTTCAGTCCCAATGTGCGCGATACGCAGATGTTCAACGGTTACGCCGATGAGGTTGCTTCTTTATATACAGGCCTGGATCTGCGGAAGAACTACTGATGAAGCATCTACTTTGGCGCCTTGGCGTCTTTATCGTGGTGGCCATCTGGCCTTTGTATTGGTTGTACGAGGCCTGGATCTTTGCCTTGGGGCCAGACCCGGGAAAGGTGTTGGTCGATCGTCTGGGGCTGGGAACGTTGATACTGCTGTTGGTGACGTTGAGCATGACGCCGATGCATAGACTGACGGGCTGGTCGGGCTGGGTCACGGTGCGTCGACAGCTCGGCTTGTGGTGTTTTGCCTATGTGGTGCTGCATCTGTGTGCCTACCTGACTTTCGTGCTGGGGTTTGACTGGTCGCAGTTGGGTGTTGAGCTAAGCAAGCGTCCCTACATTATTGTCGGCAGCCTGGGGTTCTTGTGTTTACTGGCGTTGGCGGTGACGTCGAATCGCTACAGTCAGCGACGCTTGGGCACGCGCTGGAAGAAGCTCCATCGTCTGGTGTATGTGGTAGTGGGCTTGGGGTTGCTGCATATGCTCTGGATAGTGCGGGCGGACCTCAAGGAATGGTCGATTTATGCCTGTATAGGTGCAGGTCTGCTGGCACTGCGCATACCGATGGTGAAGAGCCGGATTCCGCGTCTATATAAGAAGAAATCAGCTTCTGCGATTTAAGTTCAAATTAGTGCTTGACCCTAGATTCAAACGGCCTATAATTCGCCCCACTTCCGGCGCAGTCGAAACGGAAAACTCCTTGAGTTTCAATGAGTTGGATGGTTTTCGGCGG